>DASQAE010000074.1:0-8200 GCA_035635915.1 Burkholderiaceae bacterium
AGCTGGTCTCGCCGTCGCGATGGCGTTCAGCGGTTCGGCGATGGCGGTCAACGACAGCGTGATTTCTGGTGGCGTCGCGTACACGCATCCGATCGAAAAGGGCATCGATGGCATCGACATCGACAATCAATTCGGCCTGGCGCTCGACTATCGCTACTTCGTCACCAAGGATTGGGCCATCGACGTCGATGCGAGCGAATCGCGTCACACGTTCAACGTCGGCGGGACCGGGCTCGGTTCCGCGCGCCTGATCCCGCTGCGCCTTACGGGCCAGTATTACTTCGACACCGGCTCCGCCGTGCGCCCGTTCCTCGGCGCGGGCCTCAACTACACCCGCATCGAAAGCGTCGACTTCAACAACGCCACGATTGAAAAACACGGCTCCGGCGGCGACGTTCTGGCCGGTGCGATGTTCGATCTTGGCGCCGGGCTGCGGTTGACGGCGCAGGTGGAGCAACTGTTCCTCAAAACCAAACTCGCCAGCAGCGGCAACGCGCTCGGCGAGGCAAAGATCAACCCAGTGGTGGGCTCACTGCTGGTGGGATACGCGTTCTAAGAAAAGCCGGCGCGGCGGTGGAAGTCGACATCCATTCTCGGACCTCCTCCCCCACCCGTGGCTGTCACAGCCACCGCCGCGCGCAGGCTCCAGCCATTTTGGCAACCGCTAAGGCAGAGCGAGAGGGCATCGGCAACGTGGGAGACATGGTGGTGGCCGCTGGTTCCATTGCGGCATTCGCGTGGCGTCTCGAATGCCGCCTGGACCGGGCCACCACCGCCCGCGTCGCATTCGCAAAGAGTGCGTTATGGTGATCAAGCCGAACGATTCGAGCACCACGGGGAGAACCTTGATCCACGTCTTTCCCACCACCGAGCGCACCCAGCAACGCGTGCTTGCGCTGTTGCGCCGCCTTACCGCGGCGGTGTTCGCGCCGCAGCGTGGGTTTCGCGGCGCCGCGCTTGCCCATAGCGTCGACGGCGCGCGCATCGTCCTGCAAAGCGAATGGACCGACCTGGGCGACTTTCGGCGCGCACTGCGCACGCCGGTCGGCCTGGCTTATTGGCAGCGCATCCGGACGTTGCTGGCGCGCACCAGTGACCGCAGCGGCAACGTGGATGTTTACGACAACATGGTGAGCTTCTATTCTCTTGGCGCGGTGACGGCGCACGCTGCGCACCCCGCCGGTGGCGCCGCCAACCTGTCCTGACCCGATGCACATCCTTCTCGTCGAAGACGATCCCCAGGTCGCAGAGACCACCCAGCGAGCGCTGCGCTCGCAGGGGTGGACGGTCGATCATTCCGCGCGCGGCGAGCCGGTTGCACGCTCGGTCAAGCAGGACCCCTATGACCTGGTGATCCTGGACGTGGGGTTGAGCGGCATCGACGGTTTCGAGGTGCTGCGGCGGGTCCGGGCGCAAGGGTCGAGCGTGCCGGTGCTGATGCTCACTGCGCGCGACGCAGTCGAGGATCGAGTGCGCGGGTTGCAGGACGGCGCCGATGATTACCTGGTCAAACCGTTCGCGCTGGCCGAGCTGATTGCGCGCGCGCTCGCGCTGACGCGACGCGCACGTGCACGCACCGACAATGTCCTGACGCTCGGCAAACTGCGCATGGATCTGGAGGCAAAACGTGCGTTCATCGACGCGGCGCCGCTGGAGCTGTCCGCGCGCGAGTGGTCGGTGCTCGAGTGTTTGTTGCAGCGGATCGGCAAGGTGGTTTCCAAGGACCAGATCACGCAGGCGGTCGCCGGCTGGAGCGAAGCGCTTTCGGAGAATGCGATCGAGGTCTACGTATCGCGGTTACGCGGCAAAATCGAGACTGCCGAACTGCGCATCCGCACGGTGCGCGGCTTCGGTTATATGCTCGAAGAGGCCGCGCATGACAGCACCTGAGCGAGCGAGTTCGGCACAACCGACGGGCAGCGTCAAGCGCACGCTGTTCGCGTGGTTGCTGTTGCCGCTGCTGGTGATCGTCCCAGCCGGCGCCGCGGTCCAGTACTGGTTCAGCGCCCGTCCCGCCATCGCGGCATTCGATCACGCGCTCGGCGATACCGCCCTGGCGCTGGCCAATCTGGTGCGCATCGATGACGGACGCGTGGTCTTCGAGCTGACGGCCGAGACCGAACGTTCGCTGCGCACCGACCAGACCGACGTCATCTACTACGCGCTGGTCGATCCAATGGGCCGCTTGTTGGCGGGCGACCACGAGTTGCTGAGCATTAATACGGCAGAAGCTGCCGGCGAACTCGCTTATCTCGACGCGCGTATCGATACCCGCCCGGTGCGCGTCGCGGTTCGGGGCGTGGCCTGCGGCAGCGGCGCCTGCCAGGTGCGGGTGGCTGAAACCATGCTCAAGCGCGAACGAATGTTGTCCGGCGCCGCAAAGGGCGCCGCGGCCACCATGCTGCTGGTTGTCATCACGCTGGCGGCCGCGATCGCGGTTGGTGTAACACGCTCGATGCGGCCGCTCGGTGCGGTCGGCACCGAGATTGCGCAACGTTCACTCGAGGACCTGCGGCCGCTGGAGGTCACCGCACCGAGCGAAATTGCGCCACTTGTCAACGCGCTCGACCGTTTGTTCGAACGCCTGCGCCATGCCACCCAGGCGCATCAGGCGTTCATCGCCGACGCCGCACACCAGTTGCGCACGCCGCTCACTTCGCTCAAGACCGAAATCGAACTCGCGCTGCTGGAGCCGCACGCACCCGACGTCGACGCAACGTTACGGCGCCTGCACGCGCAGGCGACCCGCGGCGCACGCCTGGCGGGTCAGCTGCTGGCCATGGCGCGCAGCGATCCCGGGTCGCAGACCGCGGAGCCGGAACGGCTCGAGCTGAAAGAGGTCGCTGGGGCGGCCGCGGATGAGTGGGTGCCACATGCCGTTGCGGCCGGCATCGATCTCGGCTTCGCGCTGGCACCGGCGTGCGTGCGTGGGCGGCGTTTCCTGCTGCGCGAAATGCTCGGCAACCTGGTGCACAACGCGCTCGAATACGCGGGTCGCGGCAGCGAGGTCACGGTGCGCTCATACACCGACCACGGTACGCCGGTGTTGGAAGTCGAAGACAACGGTCCGGGCATTGCACCGGACGAACGCGACCGCGTGTTCGAGCGCTTTTATCGCGCCGAGCCGCGCGACGGCAACGGCAGCGGCCTGGGTCTCGCGATCGTGCGCGAAATCGCCGACGGGCACGGCGCGCGGGTGGATCTGCTCGATCCTCCCGGCGGCACCGGTCTGCTCGTACGGGTGCGGTTTCCGAATCTGAGCGCGTGAGTTCAAGGCGCCTTGCCGTCGCGCGCCTGTTTTCATGCCGCTTGCGCCACCGCGCCGCATTCGAGCGGCAGGCCGGCTTCGCTCCAGTCCTTCTTGCCACCGGCATACACGGCGACATTGGTGTAGCCGATCTGCTCCAGCACGCGCGCGGCGATGTGCGAGTTCTGGCAGGTGTCGCTGGCGCAATAGACCACGATTTCGGCATGCAGGTCCGGCAACACGGTCGGGGCGAGCGTGCGCGCCTGATCGTGCGGCAGGTGACGTGCGCCGGGCAGGTGCCCGTCCTCGAAGTACTTGCGTGGCAGTGCCTCGACCAGGATCGGCTGCGGCGTCGCGCCGAGCGCAGCGTGCAGTTGCACGCGGTTGATGTTCTTCAGCATGGTGTGCTCCGGTTGGGATGGATGGGACGGGGTTAGATTCCGCAAGTTAATTTGCAGATGAGATCATTGAACTTGCAACTACATTGCATCACGGCGTGATTGCAAATGCAACTACTTTCTGCAACACTGGCGCCCGGGTCGCGGCAGGCGCAGCGGATGAGCAAACATCAGGCAGCGGAACCCAAGGCGCATGCGTGGGCGGTGCTGCTGCGCGCGCACGCGCGCCTGGTCGAACGTATCGAGGCGGCGCTGGCGGCCGCAGCGCTGCCGCCGCTCGGCTGGTACGACGTGCTGTGGGCGCTCGAAAGCGCCGATGGGCATCAGTTGCGCATGCACGAACTGGCCGAGCACGTCGTGCTGTCGCGCTCCAACCTCACCCGTCTGGCGGACCGGCTTCAGGAGGCCGGCCTGATCGAGCGCGCCGCGGTCGCGGAGGATCGGCGCGGTGCCTATTGCATCATCACCGCCGCGGGGCGCGCCTTGCGCAAGCGCATGTGGCCGACCTACCAGGCCGCCGTCGAACGTTATTTCGGCGCTCACATCTCGGACCGCGAGGCGACCCAGCTCGGCGACGTGCTGGGCCGCATCGCGCGTGCCGTGCGGGAGGGGGCGAACGAACCGCCGGAGCAGGGCGCGACCCGGCGTGTCCCGCGCAAGCCCACGGCCCCCGGGCGCTGACCGGCGCCGCAGCGCTGCGTATGCCGCTGTGGTGCGTGTGCCGCGACAGTCGGATGCCTAGACCCGCCGATCGCGGAGAACAGCTACCATAGGGCCGTCTTTGACAACGATCGCCTGCGCGTCGCGTAGGGGGCCGCGGCGTGCGTAGGCGTGCAGGTGCGCCCGCAGGGCGCGGGAAACGAGGGAGCGACCCATCATGAGCGACACGCTCGAGCAACTGCGCGAGCTAATCAAGGAGAAGTTCGATATCGATGCCAGCAGTATCGATCCGAACGCCTCCGTATTGGAAAGCGGGCTCGATTCGCTGGCCTTGACCGAGCTGTTGTTCACGGTCGAAGAGAAGTTCGGCGTCGAGTTGCTTGAAGCAGCGCGCGAAGTGACGACTCTCGGCGGGCTGGCTGCGCTGATCGACCAGCTGCGCAGTGGCGCGCGGCCGACGCCTCCGGCCCAATCCAGTGCGGTGCCGATGCGCTGAAGCATCGACCTGGCTTTCACCCAAATAAGAGGCGACCCGGTTGTTGCGGTCCGGTGAGCATTCCGTCGCGATCACCGGCCTTGGCGTGATCGCGCCGCACGGCGACGATCCGGGCGCGATGTTCGACGCCCTGATGGAGGGAAGATCCGGCCTGCGGCGCTGGGAAGGCGCAACCGATCCAGTGGTTGCCGGCACGGTTCAGTTCGATCCGGCGCGCTGGTTCACCAAGCTGCAGATGCTCGGACTGGACCGCGTCAGTCAGCTGGCGGTTGCGGCAGCCGAGATGGCACGCGCCGACGCGAAGGTTCAGGACCTCGATCCCTTGCGGGTCGGCGTGTTCGTCGGTTGTGGCATGGGCGGAGCGATTTCGATCGAAACCGCGTTTCGTTCGCATGCAACCACGGGCCGCGTCCCGCCGCTTTCCATCCCGGCGGGCATGGGCAACGCACCGGCCGCGCACATCGCCATGCGCGGTGGATTCAAAGGCCCCGTCCTCAGTTACTGCGTCGCATGTTCGTCGTCCGCGGTGGCGATTGCCGAAGCCGGCAAATCGATTCGCGCGGGCGAGATCGACGTGGCGTTCGCCGGCGGCACCGAGGCGATGTTGGTGCCGGCCATCGTGCGCGCCTGGCAGATGTTGCAGACCCTGGCGACGCCCGATCCGGAACGCATCGAAACCTCCTGCCGGCCCTTCGCGCTCGATCGCAGCGGCTTCGTGCTCTCGGAAGGTGCAGCGTTTCTGGTGCTGGAATCGGCAGCCAGTGCCCAGCGCCGTGGCGCGCGTATCTACGCGGATCTCGTTGGCAGCGGCCTGAGCTGCGATGCCACGCATCTCACCAAACCGGACGCCGCGGGCCAGGCGCGAGCGATGAAGGGCGCGCTTGCATCGGCCGGCTTGCAGCCTGCGGACGTGGGCTACTGCAACGCGCACGGAACGGCGACACCCGCGGGCGACGTGGTCGAATGTGATGCGCTGCGCAGCGTCTGGGGCGACGACCTGGGAGCCCTGCGCGTGAGCTCGACCAAGTCGATGCATGGGCACCTTTTGGGCGGCGCAGGTGCGCTGGAAGCGATGATCACGGTGCTCGCGCTGCATCGCGGCCAGATTCCGCCGACTGCGTTCTGCTCCCGACCCGATCCCAAATGCGCCGTACCGCTGGTGCGCGAACAGGGCGAAGCAGCGCCGCAATTACGCGCCGCAATCAGCAACTCGTTCGCCTTCGGCGGTACCAACGCCGTGCTGGCGTTCCAGCGCCATCACTGATTCTCGTGGGCGTGGTTGCAGCACTAGCGCTGCGCAACGTCGTCTCTGCCTGGGCTTGGGCCGTAAGCGCTGCGTTCTACGCACCGCTCGGTTTCGCACAAGCCACGCCACCGGCGACCACGCCGAGTGCGCCCATACCCCCCAAGGCGCCACCATGCACGTATTGCAAGGACGCGCTGCAGAACGTCGACACCTTGCGCAAGAAACTGCCTGCCGACTGGACGCTCGAACTGGAACGCGATCCGGTGTTTCGGGGCGACATCCTGGTCATACAGGCCGGCCGCGCCGATGCGCCGACGGTACTGCTCGTACACGGCTTGGGGCAGAACGCTCTCGCCGACTGGATACCGCTGATGCCGCAACTGGCGCGGCGGTATCACGTCATCGCCGTCGACCTGCCTGGCTACGGTTACTCCACCAGTCCGCTTGGCAAGTACTCGCCGAAGAACTACGCGCGCGTGCTGCAGGAAGTGCTCGCGCGCCATGCCAAGGGACCGGCGATCGTGGTCGGCCACTCGATGGGCGGCGCGGTGGCGTTACGCCTCGCCAGCGACTATCCGGCGACAACCAGCCGGTTGGTGCTGGTGGACGTCGCGGGCATCCTGCATCGCACGACGTTCGTCAAACACACGGCGACCGATCTGTTGCCGATCGAAAACCTGCCGGGCGTGCTCAAGGAGCCGGTCACGCGCATCAAGGACTTCGGCCGCGCGGCCGTCGAGCGCGTGTTCGGCCTGCCGAATGATCCGACGCGTGTGCTGCGACAAAGCGACCTTGCCTGGGAACTGATCCTGCGCAACCGCACCAATGTCAACGCGGCGCTCGCGCTGATGGACGAGGACTTCAGCGCCGCGATTCACACGCTGCGCCAGCCGACCCAGATCATCTGGGGCGAGGCCGATACGATCGCACCGGTGCGCACCGCGCGCGTGCTCGCGCGCCGCGTGCCCAACGTACAACTGAAGACCATGGCGGGCATCGGCCACACGCCGATGGAAATGGCGCCCGATCATTTCCTGGCGCTCTTGAACGCCGCGCTGGTGACCGATCCGGCACCGGCGGCACCGAGCGCGCAGGCACCACCGGACACCAACGACCTCAAGTGTTCCGGCCAGGTGGATCGCCAATACGGCGGGCACTATCGCGAGATCGTGATCGAAAATTGCACCGCCGTCCGGCTGGTGGATGTGAGCGCCGAAAAAATCGTGATCCGCGATTCGATCGTGCAGATGCTCAACGTGCAGGTGCGCGGCGCCGACGTTGCGCTGGACGCGACCAACTCCGAGGTGATCGTCACTGCCAGCGACCTGAGCGGCGAAATCGCGGTGCGCGCCGACGCGAGCCGGCTCGATTTCGCCGGCGTCTCGCTGCTCGCGCTCGAAACGCCGCTCGAGGTCAAACGCCGCTCGCGCGTGATCGCATCGGTGAGCCAGATCCACAGCCCCGACTACGACGGCTATTGGCACGACAGCGTCGAACTCGAGGACGCGCGCTTTTCCCCTGAACGCGCGCGGCCGTGACATTCGGCGCGCTTCACCTATCCTTCGCCTGTCCCAAGACGCCTGCTGAGCGCAGCCGCTCGCTCTGAGCACGGATGAACCCGCCGTCACCTCTGCCTGCACACGCCTTGTACAACCAGGTGCGCCAGCGCATCAGCACGCTCTGGTTCATCAAGTCGATCGGCACCATCGGTTGGATCGCGGCGTTCTTCGTGGCCTACTTCTGGGTGCTGCATCACCCGATGGCCGACGTGACCATCATGCCGCTCACCGCGATCGATCGCCTGGTGCCCTTCCGTCCCGAAGCGCTGCTGTTATATGCGTCGCTTTGGGTCTACGTCTCGATTGCCCCGGCGCTGCTGAAGAATTTTCGCGAACTCTTTTCCTACGGAGTCGCCACGCTTGCATTGAGCGCAATCGGCCTCGTCATCTTTCTCGCATGGCCGACCGCGGTGCCGCCGTTCGAAATCGATCTGACGCGGCATCCATCCATCTCGGTGCTGAGGGGCGTCGACCGCGCGGGCAACGCATGCCCCTCGTTGCATGTCGCGTTTGCCATTTTCACCGGCATCTGGATGGATCGCGTGCTGCGCGAAATGCACGCCAACCGCGGCGTGCTCCTGCTGAATTGGCTCT
>DASQAE010000075.1:0-6637 GCA_035635915.1 Burkholderiaceae bacterium
CGCCGCACCCACTTTGACCAGGACGAAGTTGCCGCGACTGGGTACGGTTTGCAAACCCAGGGCGCTGAAGCCGTCGACCAGCTGTTGCATGCCGCGCCGATTCACGTCGTAACTTTGCTGCTGGAACGTCGTGTCGTCGAGCGCCGCGAGCGCCGCGACCTGCGCCAGCGCGTTCACGTTGAACGGTTGGCGCAAACGATTGAGTAGATCCGTCAGCTCCGCCTGCGCGATGCCATAGCCGACTCGCAGGCCGGCAAGGCCGAAGATCTTCGAGAACGTGCGCGCGATGATCAGATTGGGATACTTCCGCACCCACGCCGTGGTGTCGAAGCGCAGTTCCGGTGGCAGGTACTCGTTGTAGGCCTCGTCCAGAACCACGAGCACGTTGCCAGGTATCTTGGCGAGGAACGCCGCCACGCGCTCGTGTGCAATGAACGTCCCAGTCGGGTTGTTCGGGTTCGCGACGAACACAACACCCGTGTCCGGTGCGATCGCCGCTGCCATCGCGTCAAGGTCGTGACCAAAATCGCGCGCGGGTACGACGATCGCACGCGCGCCGCGCGCCTGGGTCGCAAGCGCATAAACCGCGAACGAATGTTGCGCATATACCGCGCTGGTACCCGGCGCGAGCATCGTGCCGGCCGCGAGTTCGAGGATGTCGTTCGAGCCGTTGCCGAGCGTCAGCCACTCGAGTGGCACGCCAAGGCGCGCTGACAACGCCTTCTTGAGCTCGAAGCCGTTGCCGTCTGGATAACGCCCGAGCTCGGTAGCGCGTGCAATCGCAGCGCGCGCGGAGGCCGGCATGCCGAGCGGATTTTCGTTCGATGCGAGCTTGATGATCGACTCCGGTGCCAGCCCGAATTCGCGTGCCAGTTCTTCGATCGGCTTGCCACCCTGGTACGGCGCGATGGCACGCACATACTCGTGCGCACGCAGCGCCCGCTCGCTTGTCGTCATCCTTGCGTTTCCATTGGATACGAACCGAGGCTCTTGAAGAACGCGCAGACCTCGCGCAGCGCTGCCAGCGCCGTCGCCACCCGCTGGTCGCTCTCGTGGCCTTCGATATCGACGTAGAAGTAGTACTCCCACGCGCCCATCTTCGCCGGCCGCGACTCGAAGCGCGTCATCGACACGCCATGGTGCGCAAGCGGAGTCAGCATGTGATAAACCGCGCCGGCCCGGTTCGGCACTGAAAGGATCAGCGACGTTTTGTCGCGGCCGGTCGCGCGCACTTCCTGATTGCCGAGCACGGCGAACCGTGTGCGATTTTGCGGATCATCCTGGATATGACCCGCGGCAACTGCAAGACCGTACAAACTGGCTGCATTTTCGCCGGCGATCGCCGCGGCGGTCGGATCGTGCGCCGCGATGCGCGCGGCCTCCGCATTGCTGGCTACCGGCACCCGCTCGAGGCCGGCCGCGTGCCGGTTCAGCCAATCGACGCATTGGCCGATTGTCTGCGGATGGGTTACGACGCGCGTCACGCCTTCGAGCGTGCCGCTCAAGCTCAGCAGGTGATGTCGCACCGGCACCGAAACTTCGGCGAGGATCTTCAGCGGCGTCAGCAACAGCAAGTCGAGCGAACGGCTCACCGCTCCTTCGGTCGAGTTCTCGACCGGCACGACTGCAAAATCGGCGGCGCCGGTTTCGACCGCGCGGAACACTTCATCGATCGACGCGGCGGGTTCCCCGCCAACGCCGGACCCGAACTGCTTGATCATGGCCAGTTCGGAAAACGTTCCGGGCGGACCAAGATAGGCCACGCGCAGCGGGCGTTCGAGTGCGCGGCACGCGGAAATCACCTCGCGGAAAACGCCGGTGACCGCGGCTTCCGTCAGCGGGCCGCCACTGAGCGCTCCAACCTTGCGCAGCACCTCGGCCTCACGCTCCGGCCGATAGACCGGCGCGTTGTCGGAGCGTTTGACGTGGCCCACCTCCAACGCAAGGCGGGCGCGTTCGTTGAGCAGTTCCACCAGCTTGCGATCGACCTGATCGATCGCCTCGCGCAACGGTTGCAGCTTGTCATCCATGGCGGCGCCGGAATTCATGCATGAAGTCCGCCAGCCGCCGCGCGCCTTCGACCGGCATAGCGTTGTACATCGAGGCGCGTACACCGCCCACGCTGCGATGCCCCTTGAGCTGCGCGAGGCCAAGCGCCTCGGCGTCGGCGAGAAAGGATGCGGTCAGGCGCTCCTCGCGCAACGAGAACGGCACGTTCATCCGCGATCGCTGCGCGCGCGCAATGCGGTTGAGGTAGAACCCGTCCGAACCATCGATCGCCTGGTACACCAGCGCAGCCTTTTCGACGTTGCGCCGCTCGATCGCCGCCACACCGCCCTGGTCTTTGAGCCAGCGCAACACCAGGTGTGCGACATAAACCGCGAACGTCGCGGGTGTGTTGTACAGCGATTTGCTCTCCGAGTAGCTCTTGTAGTCGAGCATGGTCGGCCAGCGCGGCGAACAGTGGCCGATCAGGTCGTCGCGGATGATCGCCACCGTCAACCCGGCGGGTCCGATGTTCTTTTGCGCGCACGCGAAAACAATGCCGAAACGCGTCACGTCGATCGCGCGCGACAGGAACTGCGACGAAGCGTCCGCGACGAGTGGAACGGCGCCGGTCGCCGGGACGTAGTCGAACTCGATGCCGTGAATGGTTTCGTTCGGGCAGTAGTAGACGTAAGCCGACTGCGGATCGAGCGCGAGTTCAGCTTGCGCCGGCGCCCGCGTTGCGCCTTCCTTGAGCGTGTCGGCGGCGATCCGCGCGTTGCAAAAGCGGCTCGCCTCCTGTGCGCCGCGCAGCGACCAGTGCCCGCTGACGATGTAATCGGCTTGTGTGCGCGCGCCCAGAAGGTTGAGCGGCACCATGGCGAACTGTTGATGGGCGCCGCCCTGCATGAACAAAACCCCGTAGTTGCGGGGAACAGCAAGCAACTCGCGCAGCATCGCTTCTGTCTCTTCGAGCAGCGCAACGAACGGCTCGAAGCGATGACTCGACTCCATCACCGAATAACCGCGGCCGCCCCAATCGAGCATTTCCGCCTGCGCCTGGCGCAGCACCTCGTCCGGCAGGATCGCCGGGCCCGACGAGAAATTCAGAACGCGCGCCATCAGCGCTTCAGCCACTAGCCGGCCTGGCCGCCGCCATCGGGCTCACCGGGCGCGCCGGGCGCTCCAGGCGCGGGGCCCGCTTCGCCGCCGTTCGGCGCCGGCGCAGCATGGCCGTTGCCGTTTTCGGCATCACTTTCGACGATACGTTGCAGACCCGACAACCGCGTGCCTTCGTCGAGGGCGATCAGCGTGACGCCCTGCGTTGCGCGACCCATCTCGCGGATTTCGGCCACCCGGGTACGAATCAGCACCCCGCCGGTGGTGATCAGCATGATCTCGTCGTCGGGCCGCACCAGCGTAGCGGCCACGACCTTGCCGTTGCGCTCATTGGTGGCGATCGCGATCATGCCCTTGGTGCCGCGCCCGTGCCGTGTGTACTCGGCAATTGGTGTGCGTTTGCCGTAACCGTTTTCGGTTGCGGTGAGCACGCTCTGGTTCTCGTCCTCCGCGACCAGCAGCGCGATCACGCTCTGAGCCGCATCGAGTTGCATGCCGCGCACGCCGCGCGCCGTGCGTCCCATCGGGCGCACGTCGTTCTCATCGAAACGCACTGCCTTGCCGGCGTCAGAGAACAGCATCACATCGTGCGCGCCGTCGGTGATGGCAGCGCCGATCAGATAGTCGCCCGCGTCGAGGTCGACCGCGATGATGCCGGCCTTGCGCGGATTGGCGAACTCGGCCAAGGCAGTCTTCTTGACCGTGCCCTGCGCAGTCGCCATGAACACGTAGTGATGTTCATCGAAGTGTTTGACCGGCAGCACGACCGTGATCTTTTCGTCTTCGCCAAGCGGGAACATGTTGACGATCGGCTTGCCGCGCGACGTGCGCGTGCCCTGCGGAACCTCCCACACCTTGAGCCAATACAGCCGGCCGCGGTTGGAGAAACACAGGATCGTGTCGTGCGTGTTGGCGATGAACAGCTGCTCGATCCAGTCGTCCTCGCGCGTGGCTGCCGCCTGCTTGCCGCGGCCGCCGCGTTTCTGCGCGCGATAGTCCGCGAGCGGCTGGCTCTTGATGTAACCGGTATGCGACAAGGTGACCACGACGTCCTGCGGCGTGATCAGGTCTTCGGTTGCGAGATCTTCGGCAGTGCGCACGATCTCGGAGCGGCGCGCGTCGCCGAATTCCTTCTGCAGCGCGGTGAGCTCGTCGGCGATCATCGTGGTGACGCGATCGGCCCGCGCGAGGATGTCGAGCAGGTCGGCGATTGCGTCCATCACCTCGCGATACTCGTTGACGATCTTGTCCTGCTCCAATCCCGTCAGCCGCTGCAGGCGCATCTGCAGGATCTGCTCGGCCTGCGTTTCCGAGAGTCGATACAAGCCGTCGGGCTGCATGCCGAAGCGCGCCTCCAGCCCTTGCGGCCTGAATGCATCGCGGTTTTCGCCTGCGCGTGCAAGCATGTCGCGCACCGTGGCCGAATCCCAGGTGCGGCTCATCAGCTCGGTTCTGGCGACCGGCGGTGTGGGCGCGGCCTTGATGATGGCGATGAACTGGTCGATGTTGGCAAGCGCGACCGCCAGGCCTTCCAGCACGTGGCCGCGGTCGCGCGCCTCGCGCAGCTCGAACACGGTGCGCCGCGTGACCACCTCGCGCCGATGCGACAGGAACGCGTCCAGCATCTGCTTGAGGTTGAGCAGTTTGGGCTGGCCGTCGACCAGCGCCACCATGTTCATGCCGAACGTGTCCTGCAGCTGCGTCTGCTTGAACAGATTGTTGAGCACCACCTCCGGCAGCTCGCCGCGTTTCAGCTCGATCACCACGCGCATGCCCGACTTGTCCGACTCGTCGCGGATATCGGAGATGCCTTCGATCTTCTTGTCGTTGACCAGTTCGGCGATGCGCTCGAGCAGGACGCGTTTGTTGACCTGGTACGGCAGTTCGTCGACGATGATCGCGTTACGCGCGCCTTTGTCGATCTCCTCGAAATGCGTCTTGGCGCGAATCACCACGCGGCCGCGGCCGGTGCGATAACCCTCGCGCACGCCATCGAGGCCATAGATGATTCCCGCGGTCGGAAAATCCGGCGCCGGGATCAGTTCGATCAGCTGTTCGATGGTCGCGTTCGGCTCACGCAGCAGGAGCATGCAGCCGGCAACGATCTCGTTCAGGTTGTGTGGGGCGATGTTGGTCGCCATGCCTACGGCGATGCCGGAGCTGCCGTTGATCAGCAGGTTGGGAACCCGCGCCGGCAGGATCAACGGCTCTTTTTCGGAGCCATCGTAGTTGGGCCCGAAGTTGACCGTTTCCTTGTCGATGTCGGCCAGCAACTCGTGCGCGATCTTGGCGAGCCGCACTTCGGTGTATCGCATCGCTGCGGCGTTATCGCCGTCGACCGAGCCGAAGTTTCCCTGGCCGTCGATCAGCAGATAGCGCAGCGAAAAGTCCTGCGCCATCCGCACCAGCGTGTCGTACACCGCCTGGTCGCCGTGTGGATGGAACTTGCCGATCACGTCGCCGACGATGCGCGCCGACTTCTTGTACGGCCGGTTGTAGTGATTGGCAAGCTCGTACATCGCATACAGGACGCGCCGGTGCACTGGCTTTAATCCGTCACGTACGTCGGGCAATGCGCGCCCGACGATGACGCTCATTGCATAGTCGAGATATGACCGCCGCATCTCCTCTTCGAGCGAGATCGGCAGGGTTTCCTTGGCGAATTGATCCATCGTGTGGGTGGTGACCGCCAGACGGCGGGGCAACGTAGCAAAGCGGGCGAATCACCCAAAAAGCCGGTCGGCGCGACCGGCTTTCCCGAGGCAGAATCTTATCAGTGCGACCGTGCCGCCGCCCCGTACGAGCGGCGTTTTTCCTCGCTCCGATGAAAAAAATCGATACCTTGCTTGAATGCCGCTGGATCGCTCCCGTGCAGCCTCGCGCGGCGGTATTGGCGCACCACGCGATCGCGATCGACGCCGGACGCATCGTCGCCCTGCTGCCGTCGGAACAGGCTCGCCTGGAGTTCGCACCGCAGGGGCGCGTGACCCTGCCGCATCATCTGGTCACGCCCGGTTTGGTCAACGCGCATACACACGCCGCGATGGCGCTGTTGCGCGGCGTAGGTGACGACCTGCCGCTTGGACGCTGGCTCAACGAACGCATCTGGCCGCTCGAGGCGGCCCTGGTCTCCGACCAGTTCGTCTACGACGGCACCCGGCTCGCCGCGCTCGAGATGCTGCGTGCGGGAACCACCTGCTGCTCGGACATGTATTTCTATCCCGAAGAGTCGGCGCGCGCGTTGCGCGACGTGGGAATGCGCGCCGTGGTCGGCATCATCGCGATCGAATTCCCAACCGCCTACGCGACCGATGCCGAGGACTATCTGCGCAAAGGCCTCGGCGCGCGCGACATGTTTCGCGATGATGCGCTAGTCACGTTTACCCTCGCCCCCCACGCGCCGTACACAGTTGCCGACAGTACGCTCGCGCGCATCGTGACGCTGGCCGAAGAACTCGACCTGCCGCTGCACATGCATGTGCACGAGACCGCGCACGAAGTGACGGAATCGTTGACCCAGCACGGCGTGCGG
>DASQAE010000076.1:0-2017 GCA_035635915.1 Burkholderiaceae bacterium
AGTCGATCGAATCGGCGCTGCCGCCGCTGCCAGTCGATCGAGTGCAGATCGGCGCGGTGCTTGGCAACCTGCTTGGCAATGCCATCGATGCACTAGCGGCCTCGGGCCCGCCGCGTGCGATCGAAGTTCGCGCCCGCCGCGTGGTGGCGACCGCAATCCGTATCGAGGTGCGCGATTCAGGACCGGGTGTGCCGGTAGAGGTGCGCGATCGCCTGTTCCAGCCGATGTCCACGAGCAAGCCGGAAGGCATGGGCCTTGGGCTTGCCATCAGTCGTACGATCGCCGAGAGACACGGTGGTAGGCTCTGGCTCGATACGGAATCGCACCAGACGAACTTCTGCCTCGAACTGCCGATCGATCCTGTTTCGCATGAGCACTGACTCGTCCCAGGCTGCGTTGGCCGGCTCAGCGGTTTATCTAGTCGAAGACGATCGTGCTGTGCGCGAGTCGCTCGAGCTGCTGCTGCGGCTGCGTGGATTCATCACCAAAGGTTTCGCCACTGGCGAGGAGTTCCTCGCCTATAGCGCGTTACAACGGCCCGCATGTGCGTTGCTTGACGTGCGCCTGCCGGGAATCGATGGCCTCGAACTGCAGCGCCAGTTGCGCCACAAACACCCGGGCCTGCCGACCATCGTGATCACGGCGCACGGAGACGTCAGCACCGCGCGTACCGCCTTGCGCGATGGCGCGGTCGACTTCCTTGAGAAACCGATCGACGAAGGCGATCTGCTTGACGCCGTGACGACCGCATTGACCAGCGACCAGCGCATCGTGCAGGAAGCGCGCGATCGCGAGGAACTCGCGGCGCGTTTGCAGCGTCTGACGGCACGCGAGATGGAGGTTTTTGAACGCATCACCAATGGCCAACACAACCGCGAGATCGCCGAAGAATTCGGCATCAGTCCGCGCACGGTCGAAGTGCATCGGGCCCGAATCATGGAAAAACTGCGTGCGCGCCGCGTGGCCGATCTCTTTCGCCTGCGGTTCGATCTCGAGCGCAATCAGCCCGGTGCTTGAGCACGCCTCAGATCCTTGGCGCGAGTTGCCTCGACGCAGCGTGTGTGTCTTTCGGCGAACTCGTTTTGATGCGCGGACGCCGCGCTCCGCAGATTTACGTACGCTCTCCACCGAATTTCGGACCCGGCGCGCTGTGGCTACGCTGCGCTCGAACCTGATGTCGCGTTCTTCCGCCTCAAAGCCGGTTTTTCGGCGGAATCCAGCGGGACATCGAGTTTCCGAGCGACGGCAGCAAGCGAGGTCGACTCTCCTCGCTTTCAAGCCCGCGGTGGCCTTGTAGGCGCGCGGGCTTTTTCTTTTCCCCTCTCCTGCCCGCGCCGCGAAGCGCCGCTGCTTCGCGCACATCCAACTCCCTATGGCCCACGACTTCCTCCCGCCTTGGCCTTTGCAGGGTACGAGTGCGCTCACGCTTGCACTGCTGGCGCTGATCGCCGCGATCTGCGGCGAACTGGCCGCCCGATTGCGCGTGCCACGGTTAATTGGGTACACCGCAATCAGCGTTGTGTTCGCCGTCGCCGCCGCGGCGCTGGCGCGCATCAGCCTGGCGCCCATCGAACCGGACTCCGCCGACTTGGTTCTTGGTATCAGCGCCGCGATCATCCTGTTCGAAGTCGGCCAACGCGTTTCCTGGGGCTGGTTGCGCCGTAATCCGGCTTTGACCCTGACGAGCGTGATCGAGGCGGGCCTGACGTTCCTGCTCGTCTACCTGGTCATGCGCCTGGGCGGCATGTCATCGCTTGCCGCGGCGCTGATCGCCGCCATTTCCGTCGCGACGTCTCCGGCAGTCGCGCTCGCGGTCGTACGCGAGTTGCGCGCACAGGGTCAGATCACCGAGCGCACATTGTTGCTGACGGCGATGAACAGCATCTATGCCGTACTGCTGGCGACCGTGATGCTTGCTTGGGTACAGGTCGATGCCCATCTCGACGCTTTCGTCTGGAGCGACCTCGGCCGCTGGCTGCTGCCGACCTCGTACCTGGTGTTCGGATCACTCGCGCTG
>DASQAE010000077.1:0-9726 GCA_035635915.1 Burkholderiaceae bacterium
CAAGCCGATCCGCATCGATACCCGCGCGCACGGCGCAGCCGGGCTCCGCGCGATGAGAGCAGTCGCGAAAACGACAGCGTTGTCCGAGCGCGCCGATGTCGCTGAAGCTTGCGCCCAGTTCATCCGCGTCGATGTCGGGCCGCAGGCCGCGCAGGCCCGGCGTGTCGATGACACAGGCTTTGCGGTTCAGAACGCGCAGCGTGCGGGTTGTCGTCGTATGGCGGCCACGCGAATCGTCCGCACGCACTGCGCCTGTCGCTTGCAACTCCGCGCCGGCGAGCGTGTTCGTGAGCGTCGATTTTCCGGCGCCGGACGACCCGAGCAGCACGACTGTCCTTGCCGCATCAAGACAAGGCGCGAGTGCCTGAGCGGCCGCGGCAGAGGTCGCGTCAACCGCGACCAAAGCGACGTCGACCGGAATACGCGCGCGCAGCGTTTCGACGCGCGCTACGCCGTCGGCCACGCAGTCGAGTTTTGTGAGCACGATCACGGGCCAGATGCCGGCCGGCTGCACCAATATGTCTCCCGGCCGCGCGCCGCTGTCAACCGAAAATTCGCCTGCCTCGAGCGGCAGGTACGATTCGCCGGGCGTGTTCAGTGGAGAAACACCATGGCGAGCGTCACCACCCCGAGCGGACTCACGTACGAGGATCTTGCGGTCGGCAGCGGTGCCGCCGCGCGTTCAGGATCGGGCGTACTCGTTCACTACACCGGCTGGCTCACCAACGGCACCAAGTTCGACTCCAGCCTCGATCGCGGCGAGCCGTTCGGTTTTCCGCTTGGTAAGGGCCAAGTCATTTCCGGGTGGGACGAAGGTGTCGAGGGCATGCGCGTTGGCGGCAAGCGCAAGCTCACCATTCCACCCGCATTGGGATACGGTGCTTACGGCGCGGGTGGAGTGATTCCGCCCAATGCGACGCTGGTATTCGAAGTCGAGTTGCTGGCGATCGACTGAACGTCCGGGTTACTTCGGCGCGCTCGCGGCGGCCGCTTCGGGCGCGCGGCGCCAGTTCTGCCACAACGTCTCCGCCGTATAAAGCGCGAGCGCGGCCCAGATCAGCGCGTAACCCGCCGCTTTCGCCGGCGCAAACGGTTCGTGGTACAGCAACACACCGAGCAACAACTGGATCGAAGGGCCGATGTATTGCAGCAGCCCGAGCAGGCCGAACGGAATGCGGCGCGCGCCGGCGGCGAAAAGCAGCAGCGGCACCGCGGTGACCGGGCCGGCGGCGACAAGCAGCCAACGTAGCGGTGCTGATGCTTCGACAAAGGTGTTCTGGTGCGTTGACGCGAGCCAGAGCAGATAGCCGAAAGCGAGCGGAAACAGCAGCGCTGTCTCGAGCGTGAGTCCTTCGAGCGCCCCCAATGTGGCCGTCTTGCGCAGCAAACCGTAGGTGCCAAAACTCACTGCAAGCGTGAGTCCGATCCACGGCAGCGTGCCCGCCTGTACCGTCAACCAGACCACGCCTAGCGCAGCGACCGCAACCGCCGCCCACTGCACGGAGCGCAAATGCTCGCGCAGCAGTGCCGCGCCGAGCAGAACGTTGACGAGCGGATTGATGAAGTATCCGAGGCTCGCATCAACGACCCGATCCGAAGTGATCGCCCAGATATAAACCCCCCAGTTCACCGACACCACGGTCGCGGTCGCGACGAAGCGTCCAATCACGGAAGGATTCGCCACCACGGTGCGCAACCATTTCCAGTGACGTTGGAGCGTGAGCAGCGCGGTCACAAAAACCAGCGACCACACCACGCGATGCGCGAGGATCTCGACCGCGGGCACCGCCTGCAGCCACTTGATGTAGATCGGGAAGACGCCCCACAACGTGTACGCGGCAACCGCGTACCAGATACCGCGCCTCATCAGCGAAGCGGCGCGGGCGCCGCCATCAAAAGGGCGCGCATTGTCGCAGGTCGCGCGCGGTGGTCGAGGATGCGGTTCAGATCCAGCCGAATGCCCCGACGACTGCGCCGACGGCAATCAGGACCAACAGATGCAGGCGCGTGCGCCAGACAGCGAGCGCTGCTGCGACCGTCAGGATCAGGTGTGCCCACCCCGGTGTGTTGGCCGCCAGGATCCAGCCGGTCGCGACCAGCAACGCAATCGTGATCGGGGCCATGCCAGCCTTGAACGCGCGCACCGCGCGCCAGTCCTGGCGCGCCGCGCTCCAGCGCGACGCTGCGAACGCAAGCAGCGACGAAGGCAGCATGATGCCGATCAATGTCGCGGCGGCGCCCGCGAGGCCGGCAGCCTGATAACCGAGCACGGCGACGAAAAGGACGTTGGGCCCGGGTGCCGCCTGTGCGATTGCGATCGCGGCCGCGAACTGTGCATCGGTGAGCATGCCGGTCTGGGTCACCATCAGCCGGTGCATTTCGGGCGCGATCACGATCGCGCCGCCGATTGCGGCAAACGACAGCAGAAGAAAGTGGCCGAATAACTGCAGCCAGTCGGCGAGCGAGATCGCGCTCAACGCACGCCCTCGCTGCTCAGCCGGGTCCAGGCAAACGCGCATGCGGCAAGCCCGAGAACCGGCAGCAGCCACAGCAGCGGCCAACGCAACAGCGCGATGCAGGCGAAGCCGACTGCCGCGATCGCGATGCAGGCCGGTTTGCCCATCGGATTGACGCGCAGGACCGGTGTGAGTTTCAGCGCGGTGCCGACGATCATTCCGGCCGCGACCGCCCCCATGCCCTTGAGCGCACCCGCGACGGCGGGAACCTGCGCGAACTCGGCATAGATCGCCGCCAGCACCAGCACGAGCACAAGCGGCAGCGACAACATGCCGGCGAGTGCGGCCAGCGCACCGCGCCAGCCGAAAAACCGATCGCCGATCATCAGTGAAACGTTGACGACGTTGGGCCCCGGCAGTACCTGGCCGACCGCGAGGATCTCGACGAACTCTTCGCGCGTCAGCCAGCGCCGGTCTTCACACAGCACGCGTTGCGCGATGGCAAGCACACCGCCGAAGCCCTGCAGTGCCAGCGCCGTGAATGCCGTGAACAGCTCGGTGACCGAAGCAGGGCGCGCAAGCGGCTGGGATTCCTCCACCATGCCGCGATTCTAGAGTCGCCTCGCACGGTCGCGGGCGACCCTTGGGATCCACAACTCAGGCGGCGAGGCAATCCACGAGTTGCGGGCGTGCGGACAGTGGCGATCCGGCGGCACGCGCCTCGAACAGCGCCTCCGATTGGGCCGCAGGAAGCGGCCTGGCAAGCAGGAAACCCTGGCCGTATTCGCAGCCGACTTCACGCAGGCGCTGCAGCTGTGCCGGGGTTTCGATGCCCTCGGCGATCACCGACTTGCCGAGCGAGCCACCCAGCGTCACGACCGCACGTACGATTTCCGAGTTCGGCACGCTCGCCTGCAATTGCTCGACGAACGAACGATCGATCTTCAAGCTGTTGATGGGCAGGCTGGAAAGATAGTTGAGCGACGAATAACCGGTGCCGAAGTCATCGACGCTGAGCCCGATGCCGAGCTCACGCAGCTGCGTCATCGTGTCGACGGCGTTTTCAAGATGCGCCATCAACGTACTTTCCGTGATCTCGAGCGTGAGATGGCCCGGCTGCACACCGGCGGTAAGCAGAGTGCGCGTCACGCTGTTGACGAACGCCGTTTGTGCCAGGCCGAAACCCGAGATGTTCACGTGCATGCGCAGATCGGCGAACTTCGAACCGCGCAGCTGCCACGCCTTGAGCTGGCGGCAGGATTCTTCGATCACCCAATAGGTAAGCGGAACGATGAGGCCGGATTCTTCGGCGATCGGGATAAAAACGGTCGGGTCGACCGGGCCTCGCTCCGCGTGATTCCAGCGCGCCAGGGCTTCAAACGCGACCAGCTCGTTGGTCGCCAGGCGATAAATGGGCTGGTACGAAACCGACAATCCGCCCGTACCCGATTCGAGCGCGCGCCGCAGGTCGCCCTCGAGATGCAATTGGTCGGTGACCTGATCGCGCAGGCATGCATCGAAGATGGCGTAACGCGCCTTGCCGCATGCCTTGGCGTGATACATCGCGATGTCGGCGTCGCGCAGCACTTCGTCGGGCGTGCGATAACCGAGGCGCGAGAAGGTGATGCCGATGCTGGCACTGGTGGCGATCTCCGTGCCGCTGATCAGGAACGGCTTGCGCAGCACTTCCTGCAATCGTTCCGCCAGCACGACCACGTGGGCTTCGTCCACGACGTTTTCGGTAAGGATCGCGAACTCGTCGCCGCCCAGGCGCGCCACGATGTCGGTCGGGCGAACGTGCTCCTGGATCCGGCGTGCGACCTTGACCAGGAACTCATCGCCGGCGCCGTGGCCGAGGCTGTCGTTGATCAGCTTGAAGCGATCGAAGTCGAGGTACATGACCGCGAACTGGCAGCGTGGATGTTCTTCGCAGCGGTCGATCGCCTGCATCAGGCACTCGTTGAAACGGCTGCGATTGGCGAGGTCGGTAAGCCCATCGTGATAGGCGATGTGTTGCAGGCGTCCCTCGGCGCGGCGGCGCGCGGTGATGTCCTGCACCTGGAGGATGAGGCACGCTTCGCCGACGTCGGTGCCGCTAAAAAAGCCGCAATGCAGCGAGACCCACACTTCGCGCCCGCGGCGATGACGGCAGCGCAGCTCGACCGACATCGACTCGACGTCGTGTTTGGTCACGCGCGCAATCTGCTCTTGCAGGATGCCTGCATCCTCGGCGAACAGGAATTCGGCGAAACGGTGGCCGACTACGTCGCTCTCGTCGTGACCGAGCAACGTGCACAACGCACGGTTGACCTGCAACACCGCGCCGCTCACGGAAACCAGCGCCATGCCGATCGATGCGTGCGTGAATGCGCTGTGGAAGCGGCGTTCGCTTTCCGCTAGCTGCTCGACGTGGCGCGCCGCTTGCGCCGCTTCGCGCTCGGCCGCCTCCACTCTGGCACGACGCACCTGCTCGTCGGTTTCCTGTTGGCGGAAATAAAAGTGCAGTGTCGCCAGCAGCATGGCGATGATGGGAGCCGCGGCGAGCAGTACGCCCAGCCCGACTTGCTGAAACGTCAGGAAAAGCAGAGCCGCGACCGAGGCACTGCCGGCGTACGCGATGCCGACCCAGCCGAAGCTGCCGAGCCACTCCCTCAGCACCAGCGGCTGGTTGCGTTTCAGATGCGGTACCAGCGTTACCAGCAGCGTGTTGACCAGGAAGTAGATGATGGCAAACAACATCGACAGCGCGAGCAGGGCACCTTCGCCCAGCAACTCGTGCGACTTCATCGTCGCGGCAAGAACGTTGAGCAATGAGCCGGTGAGGAACATGGCCACTGCCGCCATCGCCGGACTTGCGATGCGGCTGGTCCAGCGCGAGGAGGTACGCCACGATCCGACGCATGCTTCGCACGCCGAGGCCACCGTCGCGGCGGCCGGGCCATGCATCAGCAACAGCAGAAAAATGAAGATCTCGCCGGCAGCGAATGAGTTCTTCGAGCGTGGAATGCGCACCGGAAACAAACCGGCGAGCATCGTGATCGCCACGCCGATCACCACCTGGATCACCGCCTCGAGCGGCAGCGTGGCAACGCGCAGCAGCGCGTAGATCAGGGTCGCGACGCCGAGGGTGACGACCGACCACCAGTAGACCGCGGCCTTGCGGTTGTAGTCGGGCATCAGCGCACAATGCAAGCGCGCCCACCACGGCGCGGACGGAGAGGCGGACGGTGCCGAAGCGATTGCGCTCATGGTTGGGTTCCTCTCGCTCCGGTCGCCGGTAGGTTCCGGCCTAGGGCTCGCCGACGAGACTTGGATCGTTCGCGTCGCCGCCGCTTTCACTGAGCACCAGTCCTTCGCTCAGCACCAGTCCTTCGCTCAGCACCAGGCCTTCGCTGAGCACCAGTCCTTCGCTCAGCACCAGCCCTTCGCTGAGGATCATGCCCTCGCTCAGGATCAGGCCACTGCCGGAGATCAGCCATGCGGACAAGGTGGCGGTCGGGAGGAAGACGCCAGTCTTGCCGAGCACGGAACTGGATCCAGGCAGCAGATCGGCCTGGACCACTGCCGACGTGAGGAGCGTTGTGTTGGCGGATGCAGTGTCGGTGAACGACTTCGGGTACGTGTTCGCGGCGATGCCAGTACCCGACCAGTAGCCGACCTGGCGTTTGCGCACGACCTTGCCGGCCCAGGTGATACGCGGGTCGTAGATCGGCTGGAACTTGGTGAACAGCGCGGTCCCGCTCACGATATGGGTGCCGCCGGCGAAAACGATGCGCGACCAGGTGATATCGCCGCTGTTGATCCTGGACGTCGGGCTGGGCGAGGTCTTGCCGCTTGCCAGCAACGCGGTGCCGGCGGGCATGGTGCCGGCTTCGATCTTCGCTGCGATGTCGGTGCGCAGCGTCTTGGCGACCGTGATCGCGCCGTCGATGTTGAGCAGGCCGGCGCCTTGTTGCAGCAGGTTTGCACCCGGCAGCGGCTCCGCGGTGTATTGAAGAATGGCTTTGACCAGCGGCGGCGTGAGGCCTGGATTGGCCTGCAACAGCAGCGCCGCGGCACCGGAGACGACCGGCGCGGCGATCGAAGTGCCGCTTAGCATCATCTGCGTCTCGCCATAGGCCTGGGTGATGCCGACCGGGGTGACGAGTTTGTTGTAGTAATTGGTGGCGAGGTAATTCCACATCGGGTAGGAACTCGACGCCTTGGTGGCGGCCGCGCCGATGATCTTGTTGCCCGGCGCGACGAGGTCGGGCTTGAGCACGTTGTCGATGCGACGCGTGCCGTAGGAGTCGACGTACGAGCTGCGGGTCGGACCGCGCGAACTGAAGAAATTGACGCGGTCGTCGTCACGCGAGATGGTGTTCTTGTAGTTGACAGCGCCGACGGTGATGACGGACGGGTCGTTGCCCGGTGCGCTGATACTGCCGTAGATCTCGTTGCCGTTGTAATCCTTGCCGAAGTTGCCTGCGGCCACCACGACCGTGATGCCGGCGGCGGTGGCGGTGCGGACCGCGACGCAGAGCGGATCGGTCTGCCATGTTTCCGTGGAGTCGGTTGCAAGGCTCACGTTCAGCACGCGGATGTTGTACTCGCGCGCGTGATAAATGACCCACTGGATGCCGTCTAACGCATCGCTCAGCGAGCCGGTGCCCTGGCTGCCCAGCACCTTGACGTCGTAGACGGTTGCGTTCGGTGCGATACCCGTGGTGTCGCCTGCGTACGTGTAGTACTTGGCACGCCCAGCGGCAACCGACGCGACGTGCGTGCCGTGGCCGTAGCTGTCCTGCGTCGGCGCGTTGTCGGACGCGATCGAGCTTTCGTAGTTCGCAAGAGCGGTGCTGCCTGGCGCCGGCGAAACCGTTGCATCGACCCCGTCAAGCCAGGCCGAAAGGTTGCCGTTGAGCATGTTGACGTTGCGCAGTACGCGGGTGCTGCCCGCGCCGTCGAGGAACGCTTCGTGTGCCTTCATCACGCCGGAATCCAGCACCGCGATGCCGATACCGGTGCCGTCGAGCCCGCTATACGTCGTCTTGCTGCTGCTCGGGCGAACGTTGGCGGTGAGCGCGCCGGAGATCGACTCCAGCGTGCTCGCCGTGCGTCGGGTAGTGCGGTTCGGGGAAACGCTGACGACGTCCTTGCGTTGCGCCAGCGTATTCACTTGCTGCGCCGGTACCTGGACCGTCAGGGCACGAACGGCCGGATGGCGTGCGTGGACCGAGCCTCCCAGACGCCGCACTTCAGCCCCCAGGTCGGACATGTCGGCATCCGATCCATCGGTAACGATCACGACTTGCACGGTGCGCACGCCGTTTACCTCGCGTGCCCACTTGTTGGCGTTGCGATTGCGCAACGACACGGTTGACATGCCGTCCTGCAGATCGCGCGCGATCTTTTCGTGTTTGCCGTTCCCGATCGGTTGCGCTGAAGCGACGCGCGCGCAAAAAAGCGCTGCCGCCACCATTGCGACGGCGACGAACATGCCTACCAGGCGATCGCGAACCCTGCGTCTTTCGAGCAGAACATTGAATTCAGTGAGCAGGATCATCTTTGAGCCTGGACCGCCGAACCCTGTGTTGCGTTGTTCATGTAGAGCGACTTGGCTGCGACCACGGCAACCAGAACCGACGCCAACGCCGCAGCAATGAGCAGCGCCGTCTTCAGGCGATCAACATCGCCCGATCGTCTCGACTGGCTGCGGGGGGTTGGCATCGAACCGGTTACGCGCCGGTGCGATGCGGGCTCGTCAATAAAATCTGATGAGCTGAGCTGTAAGTAAGGCCTCACAAGTTCGATCCATTCTTATCAGTTGTGGCCAGCCAACTGCGGCATCTCCGGACGGATGCCCGGAGGTCACGTGTTCCGGGTATCGGACGAAGTGGGGTACTTCTTTAGGCCAATTTCGGTGCTGGCCCAAAAAGATTGTGCAGATCAGCCATTCTCATGAGATCGGTACGGAAGAAGGGACTGAAATGAGCGCAAAAGGCCGGCCTTCTCGCCGCCATTTACCGCCGGAATCGGCGCATGGGTCGGGATCCCGGCCCGGTAACGTCGCGGCGTTGCCTTAGAGAAAAGGTCGCGCGCGGCCGGCGGCGGAGGTTATTAGATGAGCAGTTACGACCTGATCACGATTGGCGCTGGATCTGGCGGCGTAGCAGCCTCGCGGCGTGCTGCAGGCTACGGCGCGCGCGTGCTGATCGTTGAAAACGACCGCGTAGGTGGAACCTGCGTGATCCGCGGTTGCGTGCCGAAAAAACTGATGATGTACGCGGCCGAATTCCGCGAGTCGTTGCGCGAAGCACAAGCTTTCGGCTGGGACGGACTTGACGGTCGGTTCGACCTGGGCCGGTGGGCCGCATCCAAGAAAGCTGAAATAGACCGGTTGGAAGACGCCTACCGCGGCTTGATCGCCGATGCCGGCGCCGAGTTGCGAGCCGGGCGCGCCAAGCTCATTGGACCGGGCACAGTCGAAGTCGACGGGCAGTCGTTTCAGGCCGGCCGGATCCTGATCGCCACCGGCGCTGCCCCCGCGCGCGACGCGATCGCAGGCCTGGAGGCGGCGATGACCTCCAACGAACTGCTTGATCTGCGCGAGTTGCCCGCGTCGATCCTCGTGATCGGGGGCGGGTACATCGCGGTCGAGTTTGCGAGCATCCTCGCCGGGTTGGGCGCCCAGGTCACGCTGGCCTTTCGCGATCGATTGCCGCTGCGCGGATTCGATCCGGACCTGCGGATGCGGCTAGCACGCGCGCTGGAAGAGCGCGGGCTTCGGTTGGCGTGTGGCGTGGCGCTGCAGGGGCTGGAGCGTGCCGGCGCGGGTTACGCATTGCTGCGGGCCGATGGGACGCGCGTCGAGGCCGCAGCCGTGTTGAACGCGACCGGCAGGCGGCCAACGACCGCCGGGCTTGGTTTGGAACGTGTCGGGATCGAGATTGCACCGAATGGCGCGATTCCGGTCGACGTCGAGAGCCGAACCCAAGCCACCGGCATTTGGGCCGTTGGCGACGTGACCAATCGCCGCAACCTGACGCCGGTGGCGATCGCCGAGGGGCGCGCGTTCGCCGACACCGAGTTCGGCGGCACGCCAACACGGGTCGATCACCGCACCGTCGCGACCGCCGTGTTCACGGAGCCGTCGATTGGCACGATCGGATTGTCCGAGCCCGAGGCTATCGGCCTCGGGCCTACGGACATCTATGAATCCGAGTTCCGGCCGATGAAGAGCGCGTTTGCCGGCGGCGCGCAGCGTTCTTATATGAAGCTGGTCGTCGAC
>DASQAE010000078.1:0-3137 GCA_035635915.1 Burkholderiaceae bacterium
CCCGCACTGGGCGGCGCGATTCTCACGTTCGCCGACAGCTCGTTCGCGTTCGCGCTCAACGGCCTTTCGTTCGTGGTCATGCTTGCCGTGCTGGCGCGGTGGAAGCGCGTGCGGCCGGAGCCGAAGCTGGCGCCGGAAGGATTCGTATCGGCGATGAAATCGGGCTTGCGCTTCACGCGCGAGGAGCCGGCGTTCCAGTCCGTGCTGATCCGCTGCGCAGCGTTTTCCATCCCTGCGTCCGCGGTGTTTTCGCTGGCCCCTGTGATCGCGCGCGGTTCGACGTTTCCGGGTCCGTACGGCTACGCCTTGCTGCTGACCGCGATCGGGGTCGGTGCGGTTGCGGGCGCGTTTTACCTGCCGCATTTTCGCGCGCGCCGCTCGCACGATGCAGTGCTCGCGATCTCCGGCGTGTTGTTCGCGCTCACGCTCGGCGTGGCCGCGCTGACGCGTGAGTTCGCCTGGCTTGCACTTGCGATGCCGCTTGCCGGCGCCGGCTGGCTGGGCACGCTCTCGAGCCTGCAGATCGCGGCGCAGGCGATCGCGCCCGGCTGGGTGCGCGCCCGTTCGCTGGCGATCTATTTCATGACGCTCAACGGCGCGGTAGCCGTCGGAGGCACGCTCTGGGGAACGGTGGCGACGCACACCTCCGTGCAGACCGCGGTGGCGTTCGCAGCCGCGGTCATGCTCATCGGCATTCCATTGCTGGCGCGTTATCGCCTCGGCTTCACCGACGAGCCGGAAGCGGTTGCCACTGGTGAGGAGCCCGCGCCCGTCGACGACGTTCCGCATGACGCCGGTCCGGTGCTGGTGCAGATCGAATATGTCGTGTTGCCACACGCGCGCGAGCAGTTCATCGCCGAGATGCAGGAACTCGGCCGCTTGCGCCGCCGCGATGGTGCGTACACATGGGAGTGCTGCTTCGACATCCGCGACCGGCAATGCGCGGTCGAGGCGTTTCAGATCGAAAGCTGGCTCGAGCACTTGCGCACGCATGAGCGCATGGGGCCGCCGATTCATCGAGTGCTGGAGCGCGTGCGAGCGTTGTGCACCGAAGCGCCGCGCGCGCGATACCTGGTGTCGATCCACGCTGGCGCGCTCGACTTGCTGCCGCAGCCGAAGGGCCTGGACGCCTAGTAGCCCATGAGCTACTTCGACGGCAACCGATACGGCGGTTTGCCGCTTGTACCGATCTGCATTTCGTCGATCACACGCTCAACCCGCGGCAGCGCGCCAACCGCGCCGAGGATCTGCTGGCGCTGCTTGTCCGTACGCACACAGCCCTGAAGGAATACAAAACCGCGCAGCGTGCGCACCCAGACGCTGGTGTCCTTGAAACGCGGATCACCGGACAACCGCGTGGTCGCGTTCTCGTTGATCGGCTTGTCGTACTTGTAGGCGCTCGGGCTGTCGCATTTTTTCTCCAGCCAGCACCGTGTGCCACGTTCGGCGCGCCCGTGCGACTCCAGGCGCATCTCCGCCTCGGTCATCAGCGGACCATCGGGAACAGGACAGCGTGGGAGGCCGCGTGTTGCCTGCGCGAACGGATCGTCGAACCAGTTGCGCCGTTCCTCGCCGGCGGCTGAGGCGACGCAGCAAATGGCGACAAGCAGAAGCGGCACGAGTCGCATGACCACATTATCGCCGCGCCGGCGCCATAATCCTTGCATGACGACCTCGAACCTTGCGGAAGCAAAAAAGGAACTTGCCTGCGCCCTGCGCGCCGCTGCGCACTTCGGTTTCAGCGAGGGCGTTTGCAACCACTTTTCGCTCGCAGTGCCCGGCCGCCCCGGCGAGTTCCTGATCAATCCGCAAGGATTCCACTGGAGCGAACTGACTCCCGAGGATCTCGTCGTTATCGACGCCGAGGGACGAAAGGTCGCAGGAAAACACGAGGTCGAGCCCACTGCATTCTTCATTCATGGCTGCATCCACCGCATCGCGCCCGACGCTGCATGCGTGTTGCACACCCACATGCCGTTTGCCACCGCGCTCACCATGGTCGAGGGCGGCAAGCTGGAAATGGCGAGCCAGAACGCATTACGTTTCTTCGATCAGGTGGCGTACGACGAGCGCTACAACGGCCTGGTGCTCGACGATCGCGAAGGCGAGCGCATCGCGCGCAAGATGGTCGATGCCTCGGTGTTATTCCTCGCCAACCACGGCGTGATCGTGCGTGGCCCGAACGTGGCGTATGCCTTCGACGATCTTTACTACCTCGAGCGCGCGTGCATGCACCAGGTACTGGCGATGGGAACCGGCAAGCCGCTCAAGTTGATTCCGGAGTCGGTCGCCATGCGGACTGCCGCGCAAATCGGCGGCGAACGACAACAATCGACGCTGCACCTGCAGGCGCTGCGGCGAATGTTCGGCTTCACGTGACCATGCGCATCCTCGGCCTCGATCACATCGTGATCCGCTGCAATGATCTTGGCGCGATGTTGAACTTCTATCGCGACACGCTCGGCTGCCATGTCGAAAAACACAACGAGAAGCTGGGCTTGATCCACCTGCGCGCAGGCAGCGCCCTGATCGATCTCATCAGTGTCGAGGGCGAACTCGGACGGGTCGGCGGGGCGGGACCAGGCGCACAGGCGCGCAACGTCGACCACTTCTGCCTGCGCATCGAGTCATTCGAGGAAGCTGCGCTGCGCGCCTTCTTTCATTCGCGCGGCGTCGAACTATCGAAGGTGCATGACAACTACGGATCGGAGGGAACCGGCCCATCGGTCTACTTCACCGATCCCGAAGGCAACAGCATCGAGCTGAAGGGTCCGGCGCATACGCCTGCGGGCGGATGACAAGGACACGGATTACACCGCATCGTCAGACTGCCGGCGGAAGATGAAGAATTCACGCCGCGTGCGCGGTCCGTACGTGAGGAACGATGGATCGGGGTTGTTCTGGTACTCGGTCTTCGATTTCTGCACCCGGTCGCGCGCGAGTTTTGCGCGCATGGCATCGGGCTTCAGGTTGTAAACGCGGGCCGCATTCAACCCGAAGATCTTGCGTTTGCGCTCCGCCGTCAGTGCCGGGTAGCCGTACTTGTCCTGGAACTCGGTGCTGATCTCGAAGGCGCGGAACGCCTGGATCTGGTCCTGCGGACTGCCGTACCAGATCGAATCGGTACCCCAGAGCAC
>DASQAE010000079.1:0-2391 GCA_035635915.1 Burkholderiaceae bacterium
GAATCGGGTCGCGGCACGCTGAGCGTCACCATCGACAGCGGTACCGGCGACGAGGTCGAGCCGATTCAGATCGTAGCTGCGCGGTACGTCCAGCAGATTCGATAGCCGGCCGCGCAGCGCGCTCGCCACTTTGCGATCGACGAACGAGGGTGCAGGTTGTTGCGGTGATCGTGCAAGCACCTTCAGCCGTGCTCCAAGCGCTGCGTCGCGCAGGGTCGCGGGAATGATGCCGGCATCCGCCATGAGCCGCAGATAACTGTTGGTCAAATCGGCCAGGCTCGCTTCGCCCCCCGGCAGGTAATACGATGGCCGCCGCTCGGCGATCATCAGCGACAGTGCCTGCTTGAAAGCGACGCCTTCCGCTTGCAGTCGCGCGAGCGGCCGTGGGGCCGCTTCGCGGACGTTTGCGAGCAGGGTGTCGATCTCGGAAATGTCGCGGCCGTACCAGGCCCACAAACCATCGCCCAGTCCGTTGACCTCGCCGAAGCCGGCTTGTGCCGCCAGCGGCACGGTGTTGATGTAATCGAGCACGATCTGCTGCCGGTGCGAGCGCGTGTCTTCGCCGTCGAGGTAGGCACGCAAGGAAGCCGAGGTCATCTGGCGCAGTTTCTCGCGCGCCGACTCGGTGCGGCCCTCGCGGGAATGGCGGTACTTCTCGATCTGGGTCGCGAGCGTGCTTGCGCCGGGCGTCGGATGCCCGCCGTCGAGCAGGTGCAACGCCTGGTCCGCTATGGCGCCGGCAAACCGATCCCACTCGACCGCCGGATTGCGCGTCGGGCTGCGCGTTTCGAGCAGACCGTGGTCCTCGATGAACAGCACCGAATCGACGAGAACGCGTGGCACGCTGTCGAAGCGCTCGTACGCGCGCTCGGGGAACCGCGCGGCGAAGATCGGTTCGCCACGGCAGCCGCGCAGCTCGAGACCGGACTGGCTTTTTTCACGATAGGGCGCGAACAAACCGCGGTCGGTCAACGCCAGCAGCCATGGCGACATGCGCGCCTGGGCACTGATGGCGTAACCCTCGGGCTCGAGTCGCTCGACAAAATCCTCCAGCCGACCGTAGCCGAGCCGTTCATCGTACGGACCAGCAGCAGGAAAACGAATTGCGTTGCTGGGTCCCGGTTCGACATGGAACGAGAGCTGGCGCGCGACCACGCTGATGAGGGTCGCCTGCCAACGAGAGGTTTGAATTTCGTCGGCGATCCCGAAAGCCACCGCGGGGGCAAGGCCGACAAGCAGGCTGGTTACGAAAAGCCTGCCGTACTTGCGCCACAGAAGTACAAGGAGAAGTGCGTGGCAGAGCGACGTAGACGCCAACGATTGGAAAGTCCGACCGACTCACCATACCTTGAAAGAAATGTCACTTGTCGTGACGCGCAGCCGAACGGCGTTCGGCAGCCGGCAAACGGAGGGGAATGCAGAATATTCACGGGCGAGCGCTTCGCTCGCGGTTTCTCAACGTGCACGCGTCAGGGGCACGAAACGCACCGGCAACGTGCTGCGGCTGATCGTTTTTCCGTCGCGGCTCTTTTCCATCACCATCAGATCCTGTTCACCGTGCTGGGCACCGACCGGGATGATCAGCCGGCCGCCGGGCTTGAGCTGATCCAGCAGAGGCTGCGGCACGTGGTCCGGCGCGGCGGTTACTACGACGGCATCAAACGGTGCCACGGTCGGCCAGCCGCCATAACCGTCGCCGATTCGCGCTTCGATGTTGGTGTAACCGAGTTCCTTCAGCACCGCAGCAGCGCGTTCACCGAGTGAACGAACGATCTCGATCGTATAGACGCGCGCCGCGCACTCGGCCAGCACAGCGGCCTGGTAGCCGGAACCGGTGCCGACTTCGAGCACCACGTCGGTCTTCTTCAGCTCGGCGAGATCGGTCATCAACGCAACGATGAACGGTTGCGAGATGGTCTGGCCAGCCCCGATCGGAAGCGGGCGATCGTCGTAAGCGGCGCTCGCAAGCTCCGCGGGTACAAAACGATGGCGCGGCACCTTGCGCATCGCGGCGCGGACATGCGCGGAAAGAGTGCTGCGCCCGGTGTATGTCGCGGTCACAAGCGTCAGGCGCTCGATGTCGCGCACCATGCGCTCGCGGGCGGCGGCGAACTTGTCCTGGCCGTTGGCGACGCGTGGTGCCAAAAGTGCGGCCGACCAGCCTGCCAGGCAACGACGACGCGTGAACATGATCGGTTCGCCGAACGCGCTGAATATCGCGCACCGACACCCTTCCCCTGGATCAACGCGCCCAGAAGAGCTGCCAACTCGTAACCGAGAACGTTTCACCGCTTTGGCGCTCGAGCACGACGATCACCCCTCGCGCCGAAGGGTTGGTAGGCAGCAATCTCAACGCGTAGAGATCGTCAGCACCATGCGCAGCGCTGGCAA
>DASQAE010000080.1:0-2383 GCA_035635915.1 Burkholderiaceae bacterium
GGATTGGTGCCGATGAAATACGAGATGTCGTCGAAGCGATAGACAACGGCGCGGGTATCGACGTGCAACGAATCGGCGATCTGGTAGGAAGTCGTGCCGGTGACGATGCCGTTGTTGCCGTTGCCGTCGACACCGCCGACCCCTGCTCCCGCCGCCCTGTGCTCGAGGGTGACCGCACCCACGGTTCCATCGCAGGTCGTCGCCGGCACGTTGGTGATACGGAAGACCACCGCGCGCTCGCAGCTGGCGAGTACCACGAGATCACTTTGGCGCAAGCGCGGGCAGTTGTTCTTCAGCGTCACCGTTGCTGCGCCGACGTTGGTATTGGCGGAGATCTCGACGCCCGCGCCGGAGGCACGGCGGACGCTCAGCACATCGCCGCGCACGCGCGCGATGCCCGGGTTGGGATTGGTCCAGCCCGCGCCGTTCTCGAATCCGCGCAGGCCGTCACCGACCCCGGTGTACGTCACTGCCGGGCGGGCAAGGACCAGCGTGTTCGCGGCGGTGAGATTGCGCGAGTGACAGCCAGCGAAGCTGACCATGCGCAGGTCCTGGCCGATGTAGTCGAGCGCAAAACGCCCGGTCTCCTGCACGCGTGCCAGGTTCTCATTGCTGCGGTACGCGCCGCGCGATCCGATAAAGATGTAGGTCAGCGCGCTCATCACGATCAGACCGATCGTGATGCTGATCATCAACTCGATCAGCGACAGACCACGCTGGCGCTTGGCGCTCGGACGCCGGACGAAGTTCAGTTGTTCCATAGCCGCGTTACCAGGGTGTAGTTGGCATTGGCGGCACCGCCCGCGCGCGTGTCATCCCACTGCACTGCGATGGACACCGTGTTGTTGGCAAGATCGACGGCGATCGAACCGTCACCGGCCGGCAGCGTTGCAACACGCGCGAGCCAGTCGGCGCGATCGCGATCGCGCACGCTGGTGCCGGTCGGCGCGGTAGCCGTCAGCGCCAGCGTGTAGTTGCGCGCATCGCCCAGATTGGCGCGCATGCGCTCGGCCATGTCGTTGGTGAACTGAGCCGCTTGCGCGCGGTAAAAGGCGCTCTGGCTGGTGCGCATGCCGGAGGCCTGCAGACCGGCCATGCCGAGCAGTCCGAGGCTGATGATCACGACCGCGACCAGTACCTCGATCATCGACAGGCCGCGCTGATACGAGCGGGACAGAACGTTCTTCATGGCATTCCTTGCGTTCTACGAATTGGTGCAGTTGGGGACATTTGCGCCGGTATCGTTCTCGGGGATCTTGTCGCCGTTGGAGTCGAACGCGAGACGTGGGCGGCCTGCTGCGTTCAGGACCACGGCGCGTGAGCGCGCCTGTCCATCGACGACGAGGTCGGTGCCAAGACAGATGACGAAGCTGCCGCCACCGCTGGTCAACCGGCCGGTGGAATCGAAGGAAACCGAAGTGCCGAAGTTCGCGCTGCCGAACATCGTCATCGGGCCTTCCATCGCGGAGCCGACGCGCAGGACTTCCTCGCCGGCGCCGAGTGCACCGTCACGATCGGCGTCGACGAACATCCTCCAGCCGCTGGTCCAGTCGCGCGAGTTGGCGGCACCGTTGGTGATCAGCGTCACCTGCGCGCCGCGTCGTATCGCTTCGCTGCGCGCCACGTTCAGAGCAGTGAAAAATTCGTTCGACGCACCCGATAGGCGACTGCTGACGACGTAGTGCTGCAGGTTCGGCACGCCGACGCCCAGCAGAACCGCGGCGATCGCAAGAACCGCGAGCAACTCGATCAGCGAAAAGCCACGCGCACCGGTGTGCACCGTGTCGCCGCTGCGTGATATCGCCTGCACTGCTTTCACAAGACCTCCAGCCAAGAATTGCAACTGCTCCGTCCGGTGAATCGGCTGGGAGCCCAAGGCCTAAAGTTAGGAAAGAGTCGCTGGTCGCTATCGCCCGATAAGCGGGCGCATCGTTCGGCAACAAGCGGTCGCGCTAGACCGACCGGTGGATCTAGGGAATCACGCGGGCGTTATTCACTGGCATACAGCCGTGAGCGGCAGGACGCGCATGTACCCGTCGATCGCCACACAAAGCGCCTGAGCAGGTGCGGCTTGCGCACCGTCGGTGCCGACAAGCAGGCGACGCGGCGTTGCATTTGCAAGCGTGCCGAGCGGCCTGAATGTGATCACCGCCGAGGCCGCGACGTCATTCGGCGGATACACAGAAAGATTGGCGTCGCGGGTTACCTGCAGCACTGCTTCGCCGTCGTCCAACTCGCCATTGAGATTGGCATCGCCATAAACGATCCAGCCGGCCTGCCACGCAGCACCTGACTGTGCGCAACGGACCTGCCCCGAAGAAGCGGCGGCGTCGCGCGGATCGAGGCCACAAACCGCAACCGGGCTGCGCCGCTGCGCAGCCTC
>DASQAE010000081.1:0-5592 GCA_035635915.1 Burkholderiaceae bacterium
AACCGCTCAGCGACAATTCGGGAGTGAGAAGCACGCGCGCGCCCGCACTGCTGGCACGCGCGGCCATGTCGAGGATGCGCCGGCTGTTGCCGTCGAAGTCGCCGACCGTGCAATTGATCTGAGCGACTGCGACCCTGACATGCGAACCCATCGAACCTGCCAAGCCTTACCGTGCTGGAATTGAACGCGACGAATTATCGCACGCAGGTTCTTAGCGACCTCGCCGACATCCGCAGTGACGCGTGGAACGGCCTCGTCGATGCCGACGGGGGCGCGAACGTGTTCGTGCGGCACGCCTATCTGCATGCGCTGCACGCGACCACGTGCGCCAGTTCACGCACGGGCTGGGCGCCCGCCTATCTCACGCTGTGGGACGGAGCGACGCTGGCCGCCGCAACGCCGCTTTATGCAAAAGACCACTCGTACGGCGAATATGTTTTTGATTGGTCCTGGGCCGAGGCGTACCAGCGTGCGGGCCTGGAGTACTACCCGAAGTGGCTTAGCGCCGTGCCATTCACCCCGGTGAGCGGCCGGCGCTTGCTGGCGCGCGATGCGGCGGCCCGGCGCGCCCTGGCCGAAGCGCTGGTCGGCCTTGCGCGTGCAAGCCGGCTCCCTTCACTGCATGTGTTGCTCGCGCCGCGCGAGGACATCACGCTGCTGGAATCGTGCGGGATGCTTGCGCGCCGCACGGTGCAATTTCATTGGCTCAATGCCGGCTACGCGACGTTCGACGATTTCCTCGCGGCCTTGACCCAGCCGAAGCGCAAGAAAGTCCGCGCCGAACGACGCAAGGTCGATGAAGCGGGCGTGGTCCTGCAGCGGCGCACCGGGCGCGACATCACCGAAGCCGAGTGGGCGTTTTTTCATCGCTGCTATCGCACCACCTACGCCGCGCACTATTCGACGCCGTATCTGAACTTCGACTTCTTTCTCCGCCTGGCCGAGCAGATGCCGGAGAACCTGCTGCTCGTGCTCGCCAAACGCGGGCGGCGCGCGATTGGTGCTTCCCTCGGTGTGTACGAGTCGACGCCGACCACCGGTCGATTGTTCGGTCGCTATTGGGGCGCGATCGAACACGTGCCCTGCCTGCATTTCGAGTGCTGCTATTACCAGATGATCGAGTTCGCGATCGAGCGCAAGCTCGATGTCTTCGAGGGTGGCGCACAAGGTGCGCACAAGATGGCGCGCGGATTGGATCCGGTCACGACGTGGTCCGCACACTGGATGGCGCTGCCGGCGATGCATTCAGCAGTGGCGCGTTTCCTGGTGCGGGAATCCGAGAGCGTCGAGCACGCGATCGAGGAGCTGGACGAGCATCGCGCGTTTTCTTCCCCTCCCCCGCTTGCGGGGGAGGGTTAGGGTGGGGGCGGCAGAGCTCGGTGCTGCGAAGGTCTAGGTACAGTGCCCTCACCCCCGCCCCTCTCCCGCAAGCGGGCGAGGGGAGTTAGAAGTTGGGCTTCGGCGCCGCCTTCGTAAACGCCTCGACGCTTGCCATGATCTCGCGCTTGGCTTCTTCCGGCCCCGCCCATCCGATGATCTTGACCCACTTGCCCTGCTCGAGATCCTTGTAGTGCTCGAAGAAGTGCTGAATCTGCGTCAGGCGCTCGGGCGCGATGTCCTCCGCCTTGCGCCAATGCTTGTACCAGGGCAGGCACTTGTCGATCGGCACCGCGAGCAACTTCGAATCGCCGCCAGCTTCGTCTTCCATTTTCAGCACACCCAGCGGACGGCAGCGCACTACGACACCATGCTGGAGTGGAAACGGCGTGATCACAAGCACGTCGACCGGATCGCCGTCGTCAGCAATGGTGTGCGGGATGTAGCCGTAGTTGCACGGGTAGTGCATCGCCGTGGCGATGAACCGGTCGACGAACAACGCGCCCGAGTCCTTGTCGACCTCGTACTTGATCGGGTCGGCGTTCATTGGAATCTCGATCACGACGTTGAAATCCTCGGGCAGGTTGCGCCCCGGCGGTACGCGATCCAGGCTCATGGTGTTCCTCGGTGAAATTGTTGTCAGGCGACCGGTCCACTGGCGGCTGCGTCGCGCGCTGCGACGCGCGCCGCGCCGCGCTGCGCATCGGCACTCGCCTCCTGTGTCAGTTTGGCGAATCCCAACGCTGCTTCGCGAAAATGCACCGCCGCTTCGCTGCCCTGGTCGGTCTGTTCGGCCAATCGCGCAAGAGCGAGCGATGTGGCCGGGTGCACACGCAGACGCAGGCTCTCCAGCAGATACGTGCGTGCCTTGCCCCACAGCTGTTCGCGCATGCAGAGTAGTCCCAGGCAGCGCAACAGCGCGGCATCCTGCGGATGCCGCTGCAGCCACACGGTTGCGCGTTCAAGACGTTCTCGCACCGGCAGCGCCTGCGCGCGCGCATATTCGTCGAGCAGCCGTTCGTCCCAGTGCGCTTCCAGCGCCACTTCGATCGCGTCGGCCGCCGCACGGCCGCGACCCGCTAGATTGAGCAGGCGCGCGCCTTCGAGCGCGATTTCGACCTGCATTCGATCTTCGAGCGGGATGGCTTCGAACGTTTCGAGCAGCAGATTCGCGTCATGGCGCGTGTCGTACATCTGTTCGCGATAGGCGAGCAGTTTCAGACGCCGTACCGCCGCGTCGTGGAGCGCGTTGCGCTTGGCGAGCAGGCGGACCAGCTTGAGCACCTCATCCCAACGCCCGACCTGCAAATGCGCGGCAAGCGCGATGCGTGCGACCTGGATGTGGCGCGCGCCTCCGGCCTGCAGATCGGCAACGCCATCAAGCGCGCGCTGCGCCTCGCGACTATCGGTCCACAGCTCTGCACTGGTGGCCAGGCGTGCCGTATCCATGTTGCGATCGTCCGCTGCCCGCGCTAGCCACTCGTCGCGGCGTGCGTGTTCGCGCATCCGATGCGCGGCGCGCGCACCTACCAACGCCGAGAGGCCCGCGATCTCGTGCAACCGCTGCGCGACTTGTGCCGCGCGCTCCGCACGCGCGTAACGGCCTTCGAACAACGATCGCAGCGCCTCGCGCAATGCGCGCGAACTGCCGATCTCGTTACGCCGTTGCCGGTACGCGGCAACCCGCGCCGGGAAATCGACCGCTTTCTGCACCACACGCGCAGCCCAGAACACGAGCAGCAGGATGACCATCGCACTGAGCAGGAAAAGATTGAGCGCAACATCGATCCGGAACGGCGGTACCACGAACACGACGTTGCCGCCGCTTTCACTCGCGATGAGCGCCGCCGCCCCGGCGAGGACGGCGAGCAGGACGGCCCAGAACAGCGCGCGCATCTTGATCGACCTTCAGCGCGGCGGGGGCAGCGGCGTTGTTGCCGGCCGCGTCGCACGAATGGCGTTCAAGCTCTCGTCGAGCGTAGGCACGTCGACCGACAGCGTGCTCTGGGCCAGCTGGCGCAGCTGCAGCAGCGTCGCTCCGCCGGCGGGGCTCTTGACATCGAAGTAGCGTGTGAGCAACGCCTGGGCCTCGGCCAGGTCGGCGCGAAAAACGCGTTCATTGCGCGCCAGCAGCGCCTGGCGCGCGTCCAGCAGGCGCAAGCGGAACTGGCTGCGCACGAGCTGCTGCTGCAGGCCGGACAACAGCAGCGCGTCGGGCGTTTCGACCTCGCGGATGCGCACCAGATCGCCGAACTCGTCCGCCATCCAGGCCCGCACGCGCTCCCACAGCGATGCGGGTTTCGCAGGCGTGCTGGTCGCGGGCGATGGCTGCGGCGGCGTGGTCCGTGCCGGCTTGGCCGCGGGATCGCTCAACAGCGGCAACGTGTCGATCGACGCGGCAACCTGGTCCAGCTTCAACGCTATGCCGGTTACATCGACGACGGGCACTGCACGCAGTTTCTCGATGTCGCGCGCGAGCGCGCGCCGCAAACCGAGGTATTGCGGTCGATCCATGCGCGCCAGTCGCGCGTCGGCGGCCTGCAGCGCGTTCAGCGCTCCTGCAACGTGACCGGTGAAACGCAGGTCTTGCGCCGCAAGCGTGATCAAACGTTCAACATCCAGCAAGGTCGCTTCGTCGCGACCGCGCGCCAGTTCGAGATAGAGCTGGTCGAGCGCAGCACGCTGCGCCTTGACCTGATCAAGCTCGCGCGCAAGATCGTCGACGCGCGCCTCGACCTCGCGCGCGATGCGCGTCGCACGCGCTGCTTCGGTGATGAGATCGCTGCGGGTCGCGGCAAACTGTCCACGCAACCCGTCCAGGTTGTGCGCGAGCTCGGCATAAGCGATCAGGCCGCCCACCGCGAGCGCGGCGATTGCAATCGTGCCCCACAACGCGGGCACAAGGAACCAGCGGCGGCGAACAACGGGCATCACCACGGCGGCAGGTGTCGCCGGTGGGATGTCCGTCGATGATGGAGGCGGCGCAGGTGACAATTGATCCATCGCGGCTCGTTCGCGCACGGGCGGGTCCCGGCGCGAACAGCTCAAGCGAGAATTCTACTTAGCGAATGTCGCTTTTCGAATTGCCTCGACGTCGAACGTTGCAACCTTCACTACTTCGAAGCCCGCGGCGCGCAGGTGCTGCGCGATGCGCTCGTGTGAAGCCAACGCAAACGCCGAACGCGCCCACTCAGCTCCGACAATCGGATCGAGCTGGCTGATCAGGGTTTCAACTGCCTCGCTGCTGGCTACCACCAGCACCGGACTCTGACCCGCAGCCTTCCACCCCCGGATGCGCGCCGCCGCCTCGGGCGAAACGGGCGCCGGCCGCCGCGTGTACACGGCGAGAGTCTCGACCTCCACGCCAGCCCCGGCCAGTTGCTCGGCCAGCCATTCGCGGCCGTGTTCGGCACGCAGAATGAGTGCGCGCCGGGTATGTCCCAGAACCGGCCGCAACACCTGCCAGAGGGCCTCAGAGCCCCCGCCTTCGCCTTCGGCGTCGATTCCTGCGGGCGCCAACAGTGCCGCTCTAGCCGCCGCCGGAATACGGGCGAGGATCGCACGGCGCGTGCCTTCCCCGACAGCGGCCATCGCGGTGCCAGTGGGCCAGGGCTGCGTGAGCCGCGCGGCCGTGGCCTCAACCGCAGCGGGACTCACAAAAATGGCCAGTTGGTAGTCCGAAAGTCCCCCGAGCACCTCTGCGGCTCGATTTTCATCCGGAGCTGGGCCGAAGACGAACGCCGGCAACCAAAGGGTCTCTTCGCCCGCCTCGGCAAGCGCGCGCGCGAGATCCTGACCGGCATCGCCGGCGCGCGTGACGACAATGGGCCGGCGATTCACTGCGCGAGCAACGCGAGAGCATCCTGCGCATGCAACTGCGCGACCACCGAGGCCGCGATGCTCTCGCCATGAGTGATCGGACCGCTGGCCTCGGCCTCGACGTACTGTCCGGTCAGGTGGTTTCCGACCAGCGCTCGCAATCGCATCGTGTTGCCTTCCACCTCGGCATAAGCCGCGAGCGGAACCTCGCAACTGCCACCCAGGCCACGCGAGACGGCTCGCTCCGCGGACGTGACGGCGCGGCTGGGCGGATGTTCGAGCGGCGCCAGCACACGCGCGGTGTCGACATCTCGCGTCAGCACTTCGATGCCGAGTGCGCCCTGGCCCGGCGCCGGCAGGAACCGATCCGTCGGCAGCACCGATCGAATCCGCGCG
>DASQAE010000082.1:0-21819 GCA_035635915.1 Burkholderiaceae bacterium
CTGATCACCATTCTGGTAAACGGCGTCGCGCGAGCGAAGAAGGCGGTGCAGTTGGTGGCGGCTCGCGCGAAGAAGAGATGACCAGCCCCTGCGCACCCCGAATATCGTCGACTTAGACTGGCAACAGATAATTAACGCTCCCAACTCCGATGCGACAGGACCCTCGTTTCGCCAATTTATTCATCGTCGATCACCCGCTGATCCAGCACAAGCTGACCCACATGCGCGATCGCGAGACTTCGACCCGCACGTTTCGGCAGTTGTTGCGCGAGATCACGCTGCTGATGGGCTACGAGGTCACCCGCAACCTTCCTCTGACTGCGCGAAGGATTGAAACGCCGCTCACCGGGATGGACGCGCCGGTGATCGCGGGGCGCAAGCTCACCGTGGTGCCGGTGCTGCGGGCCGGGCTTGGCATGGCGGACGGGCTGCTCGAGTTGATTCCTTCGGCGCGGGTTGGCCACGTCGGCCTGTACCGCGACGAACACAAGCGCCCGGTCGAGTATTACGTGCGCATGCCCGAGGTCGAGGACCGCTCCTTCATCGTGTGTGATCCGATGATCGGCACCGGGAATTCGGCTGCACACGCGGTCGATGTGCTCAAACAGCGTGGCGTAAGCGCCGAACACATCGTCTTTCTTGCGCTCGTCGCCGCACCCGAAGGCGTCGCGGTGTTCCAGAAGGCGCATCGTGACGTGCCCCTTTATGTCGCGGCGCTCGACGATCACCTGGACGAACACGCGTACATCGTTCCCGGCCTGGGCGACGCAGGCGACCGCCTGTTCGGAACGAAGTAGCGCCGCGTCAGGCTTGCTGCGCGGACTCTCGCTTCGGACCTGCCGCAGAGCGCCTAGGAGGTGGCCGGGGAAGAGTTCTTGCCTACCGTGGACGAATCGACGGCGCGGTCGCGCAGGCATGTTTCACACAGGCAGCTTTGCCCTGCAAAAATCGTCCCCGCAGGCAAGGGCGGCAAACGGGCGCACCAGCAGCCGGCCGGATCGTTGCGACCGCACACCATCGGCCGGCCGCACGCTGAGCAATAAGTTGCAGTGCCTGCGGCCATGCTCACACCGCGACCGGTTGGCCAAGCAGGAGTTTCTTGAGCGGCAGTGCCATCATCTTGTGGGAAGCATGCGCGGAGTTCGCCACCACAGTCTAGTTGGTCGAGCAGGCCGCTGCGTTTCGCAGCCGGTATCGTGGCGCGATGTCCGGCCGCGCATCGCTCGCTTTCTCCGCCTACCTGCCGTTGACCGCGTCGATGTCGCTGGTCGGCGTGTACGTCGCGCTGTCGAAGCCGCTTGTGGCGGTGCTGCCCGTGTTCGCGCTAGCCTTCCTGCGTTTCGGTATCGCGGCCGTGGCGATGCTGCCGTTTACACGGCGCGGGCCTGCCGAAGCGCCACTTTCTGCAGTCGAGCATCGGCTGCTTTTCGTGCAAAGTTTTTTCGGCAACTTCCTGTTCTCGATCTGCCTGCTGAATGGCATGGCACGCACGACAGCCACAGCGGCGGGGGTCGTGCTTTCGACGTTGCCTGCGGTGGTTGCATTGCTCTCGAGGCTGGTGCTGCGCGAGAAGTTGTCGCGCCGGGTTATCGCAGCCATCGTGCTGGCGGTGGGCGGCATCACGCTGCTGCAGTTCGCCAGGACCGACGACGCCGCGTCCGCGGCAACGTCGTGGCTCGGCAACCTGCTGATCCTGGGCGCGGTCTTCTGCGAAGCCACCTACGTGATCGTCGGCAAGCGGCTGGCCGCAACCCGTACGCCATTGCGCGTCTCAGCGCTCATCAACCTGTGGGGACTCGTACTCATCGCGCCGTTTGGCCTCTGGCAACTGCAGCAGATCGATCTGGGCGCGTTGTCCGCGTCCACGTGGGGGCTGCTGGTGTTCTATTCGATCGCCGCAAGCCTGGTCGCGGTCTGGCTGTGGATGACCGGGCTCAAGCACATTCCGGCCAATCAGGCCGGTGTGTTCACCGTCGCGCTGCCGATCGCGGCGGCGTTGATCGGCGTGGTTGCACTCGGCGAAAGTTTCACGCCGCTGCATGCGGCGGCGTTGTTGCTGGCGGCAAGCGGCGTAGTGCTGATCGCGACCGCGCGCGTGGATGCCGTAGCCGCGCCGATCTGAAGGCCAGTGCTGCGCGAACCATGGGAAACTTGGGCAAGATATCTCGCCGGAGCTTCAAATGAGCCTGCCCGTTTCCTACGCCGACATCGAGCGTGCGCGCGAGCGCCTGAAGGGCGTCGCGCATCGCACGCCGGTGGTGACCTCGCGCACCGCGAACACCGCAACCGGCGCGCAACTGTTCTTCAAGTGCGAGAACCTGCAGCGCATGGGGGCGTTCAAGTTTCGTGGCGCCTATAACGCGCTCGCGCAGTTTTCCCCACAGCAGCGCAAACACGGCGTGGTGGCGTTCTCGAGCGGCAATCACGCGCAGGCAATCGCACTGGCGGCGCGGCTGCTGGATATTCCCGCGACCATCGTCATGCCGCACGATGCACCACAGATGAAGATCGAGGCGACGCGCGGATATGGCGCCCAGGTGATCGGCTACGACCGCTACAAGGAAGATCGCGAAGCGATCGGCAAACGGCTGGCGGCCGAACGCAGCTTGACCTTGATCCCGCCATTCGACCATGCCGACGTGATTGCCGGCCAAGGCACCGCTGCGGCCGAACTCATCGAAGACGCGGGCGCGCTTGACCTGCTGCTGGTGTGCGTGGGCGGTGGCGGGCTGATTTCCGGCTCCGCGGTGGCGGCACGCCACCTAGCGCCGGATTGCCGCGTGATCGGCGTCGAACCCGAGGCTGGCGACGACGTGCAGCGCAGTTTTCGCGCTGGACGGATCGTGCATATCGATGTTCCCAAGACGATCGCCGACGGTGCACAGACACAACAACCCGGCGTGTTGACGTTCGCGACCATCCAGGCGCTGGTGAGCGACATCGTCACCGTAAGCGACGCGGCACTCGTGCGTGCGATGCGGTTTTTCGCGGAGCGCATGAAACTGGTCGTGGAACCGACGGGCGCGTTGGCGGCGGCGGCAGTCTTCGAAAGCAAGGTGCCTGTGGTCGGCAAGCGTGTCGGCGTGATCGTGAGCGGCGGCAATATCGATCCGGCGCGGTACGGCCAGCTTCTCGCAGGAGCGACGGACTGACCGCGCCGCGGTGCGCCGATGGCGCTCTTGACGTTGCTCGATGCGCAACTCGCCTACGGCGATGTGCCGCTGCTCGATCGCGCCGCGCTCTCACTTAACGCCGGCGAGCGCATCGGTCTGATCGGCCGCAATGGCACCGGCAAGTCCTCGCTGTTGCGAGCAATCGCGGGCCTCATAAACCTGGATGACGGCGAGTTGCGTGTCGCCGCTGGCACGCAGGTCACGCTGGTCGAACAGGAGCCCGTGCTTGCACCCGCGACCACGTTGCGCCTGAGCCTCATCCGGCGCGGCCATATCGAGCAGATCCACGACGAGCGCGAGCGCTGGCGCACCGAAGCTCGGGTCGACGAATACCTGCAGCGTTTTGACCTCGATCCGGAGCGCGCACCGGAGACGTGCTCCGGCGGAGAACGCAAACGCGGCGCGCTCGCACTCGCACTCGCGCTGCAGCCCGACCTGCTGCTGCTCGACGAGCCGACCAACCACCTCGACATCGACGCGATCGCGCGCCTGGAAACGCTGCTGGAAAAAGGGCCGACGCAGATCGTGATCACGCACGACCGCGCGTTTCTCGACCGCGTCGTCACGCGCATCGTCGAACTCGATCGCGGCGTGCTGCGTTCCTATCCGGGCAATTTTTCGGCGTACCAGGCGCGCAAGGCCGACGAGTTGGCTGCAGAGGAAAGCGCGAATCGCCGCTTCGACAAGTTCTGGGCGCAGGAAGAGGTGTGGATCCGCAAAGGTGTCGAAGCCCGTCGTACTCGCAACGCGGGGCGCGTGACACGGCTCGAGGAACTGCGCCAGCAAAGGGTGGCACGGCGCGAGCGCAGCGGCAACATCAAGCTCACGCTCGACACCGGCGAGCGCTCCGGAAAACTGGTCGCCGAGTTCGAGCGCATCAACAAATCGTTCGGCGATCGAGCCGTCGTACGCGACCTCGACCTGCGTCTGATGCGTGGCGATCGGCTCGGCCTGATCGGACCGAATGGCGCGGGCAAGAGCACGTTGATCCGCCTGCTGCTGGGCGAAATCGCCCCCGATAGCGGCACGATCCGCGTCGGCGCCAACGTGCAGCCGGCCTACTTCGATCAGTTGCGCGAGCAGCTCGATCCCGAACGCACGGTGGCAGACACGATCAGCCCCGGATCCGATTGGATCGAGGTCGGCGGCAGCCGCAAGCACGTAATGAGCTATCTCGGCGAATTTCTGTTTCCGCCGCGCCGCGCCGGTGCGCCGGTGAAGACGTTGTCGGGCGGCGAGCGCAATCGATTGTTGCTGGCGCGGCTGTTCGCACGTCCCGCGAACCTGCTCGTACTCGACGAGCCGACCAACGATCTGGATATCGAGTCGCTCGAACTGCTCGAAGACACGCTGCAGGGTTATGCGGGCACGCTGATCCTGGTCAGCCATGATCGAGCGTTCCTCGATAACGTGGTGACACAGACGCTGGTTGCCGAAGGTGACGGACGCTGGCGCGAATTCGTCGGCGGTTATTCGGACTGGCTCGTGCAGCGGCCCACTCCAGCCGAAGCGCCTGCGCCTACAGGCAGCGGCAAGTCAACCGCGGCGCCGGCGCGGCGCCAGGAGCGCAGCAAACTTTCGTTCAAGGAAAAACGCGAGCTCGAAACGCTGCCGGCGCAGATCGAGGCGCTGGAGCGCGAGCAAGCCGAGATCACGACGCGCGTGACGGATCCCAACTATCACCGCGCTGGCGCGGAACAGATCAAAACCGACCGGGCGCGCTCGCAGGAGATCGAGCGCGTGCTCGAGGCGAGTTTTGATCGGTGGGCGGAGTTGGAGCAAAAGGCGCGCATGGCGGAAAGCTGACAGGCGCGTTGGTCTTCGTTGAGTATCCTCCCGCTCGCCCCCACCCGAGCCCTCCCCCGCTTCGCAGGGGAGGGAGCAAAAACCATGTTTGTCGCCTTCGACGACGTCTGCAAAACCTACGACGGCCAGACCAATGTCGTCGACCATTTGGACCTGGGCGTCGCGGAAGGCGAATTCCTGTCGCTGCTCGGACCGTCCGGTTCGGGCAAGACCACGACGTTGCTGATGCTCGCCGGCTTCGAGCGCCCGACCGCGGGCCACATCAGGCTGCGCGGAAAACCGATCGACGACCTGCCGCCGTATCGTCGCAACTTCGGCATGGTGTTCCAGAACTACGCGTTGTTCCCTCACATGACGGTAGCGGAGAACCTCGCGTTTCCGCTTTCGGTACGCAAGCTCGAGCGCGCGGAGATCGACAAGCGCGTGCGCCATGCACTCGACATGGTTCGCCTGCCGGCGCTCGCGCAGCGTCTGCCGGCGCAATTGTCGGGCGGACAGCAGCAGCGCGTCGCGATGGCGCGGGCGCTGGTGTTCGAGCCGCAGATGATCCTGATGGATGAGCCGCTCGGTGCGCTCGACCGCCAGCTGCGCGACGAGATGCAACTCGAACTGCGCCATTTGCACGACCGGCTGGGCATCACCACGGTTTACGTCACGCACGACCAGGCGGAAGCGCTGACGATGTCGGATCGCATCGCCGTGTTCCATCAGGGCCGGATCCAGCAGGTCGCCGCACCGCGCACGCTGTACGAGTCGCCGGCAAATCTTTTCGTGGCTTCATTCGTCGGCGAGAACAATCGATTCACCGGCGAGGTCGTCGAAACGCACGCCGAGTCATGCGTGGCGTCGGTCGAAGGCACACGCATCTGTGGCCGCGCCGGCGCGCAGGTCGCTGCATCGACGCGCGTGACGATCTCGGTGCGGCCCGAGCGGATTTCCGTTCTGGACACGGCCGGAAACGACGGCGAAAACGCGCTCGCGGGCCGGATCGAAGAGACGATCTTCCTCGGCGATCGCGTGCGCGTCCGCATGCGATGCGCGGTGGGAGAACTCGTCGCGAACGTTCCCGCGCGCGATGCAGCCAACATCCCGCAAGTCGGTGCACTCGCGGTGGCGCAGTGGCCGGCCGCGAGTACAGTGGTCTTTCCGCTTTGACGCCAGATTGAAGCCAGCAAACGAGCAGAGGAGCCAGCGATGAGAAACACAGCACGGTTCGGTGCAGCCGTCGTTGCAGTGGGGATGGGTATCGGCATGGCCGGTGGCGCGGCGACCGCGCGCGACCTTTCGGTCGTGTCTTGGGGTGGTGCGTACCAGGACGCGCAGAAGGAGGTTTATTTCAAGCCGTTCATGGCGAAGACCAACGTCAAGATGGTCGACGAGAGCTGGGACGGCGGCATCGGCGTGCTGCGCGCCAAGATGCAGGGCGGCGCGAACAACTGGGACGTGGTGCAGGTCGAATCCGAGGAGCTGCTGCTCGGTTGCGAAGAAGGGCTGTTCGAGAAGCTCGACTGGAGCAAGCTGGGCGGGCGCGACAAGTTTCTCAAGGACGCGGTGAACGACTGCGGTGTCGGCGCGATCGTCTACAACTTCGTGCTCGCCTACGACGGTGATCGCGTCAAGGACGCTCCGAAGAGCTGGGCCGATTTTTGGGACACCAAGAAGTACCCAGGCAAACGCGCGTTGCGCAAGGGGCCGAAGACCAATCTCGAGATCGCGCTGCTCGCCGACGGCGTAGCGACGGGCGATGTGTACAAGGTGCTCTCCACGCCGGCCGGCGTGGATCGCGCATTCAACAAACTCGGGCAATTGAAGGCGGACCTGATCTGGTGGGAAAAAGGATCGCAGCCGCCGCAGATGCTGGCCGCCGGTGAAGCCGCGATGGTCTCCGCGTACAACGGGCGCATTGCCGCCGCCAACAAAAACGACAAGAAGAACTTCAAGATGAGCTGGCCCGGAAGCCTGTACACGATCGATTCGTGGGTGATCATGAAAGGCTCGCCGAACAAGGCGCAGGCGGAACAGTTCCTGGCTTTCGTGAGTGATCCGCAGAACCAGAAGAACCTGCCGCCGCGTATTCCGTACGGCGTCACGCAGGCGAGCGCAACCGCGCTGGTCGACAAGTCGGTGCTGCCTGATCTGCCGACCAACCCCGCCAATCTGAATTCGGCGCTGTACATCAACGACAAATTCTGGCTCGAGAATCTCGACAAGCTGAACCAGCGCTTCAACGCGTGGCTGGCGAAGTAGCGCCCGCCAATCCCTCAGATCCCCTGCCTCGCGCGCGGGGCAGGGAGAGGGTGGGGGCCGAACTCGCGCAGGAGCTCGCAAGAGCGGAGCGAACCAAGAAACTCAGAGCCCTGGCGCTCATCGCTCCGCTTTTTGTCTTCCTGCTCGTCTCCTTCGTCGCTCCGATCGGCGCGCTGTTATCCAAGAGCTTCATCGACAACGACGTCGCACCGATACTGCCGCGCGTTTGCGCCGCCATCGGACGCTGGGACGGCCACGATCTTCCTGACGAAGCGACGTTTGCGGCACTCATCGAAGACATCCGCGCGGCTTCTGCCGCAGGCACGCTGGCGCGCGCCGCGACGCGACTGAACTACGACGTCAGCGGTTATCGCACGCTGCTTTTTTCCACGGCGCGCCGCCTGCCGGAGGCCACCAGCGGTTCGGCGCGGGACATCCTGCGCACGATCGACGACAAGTGGGACGAAGTGGAGACCTGGGGCGCGATCGCACGCGCTGCCGGTCCAACCACCTCATTGTTCCTTCTCGCGGCGGTCGATCTGCGCCGCGACGCGACCGGGACAATCGTCAGCGCGCCGCAGGAGGAGACGATTTTCGTGCGCGTGCTCGCGCGCACATTCGCGATCGCCGCCGGCGTGACCGTGCTCTGCCTGCTATTGGGTTATCCGCTCGCGTACGTGCTGGCCAACGCTCCGACCCGGATCGCCAATCTGCTGCTGCTGTTCGTACTGCTGCCGTTCTGGACCTCGTTGCTGGTGCGCACATCGGCATGGATCGTGCTGCTGCAGCGGGAAGGGGTAATCAACACTGCGCTCATGCACGCGGGGTTCTTCGACACACCATTGCCGCTGCTCTTCAGCCGTTTTGCCGTGTTCATCGCGATGACGCATGTGCTGCTGCCGTTCCTGGTGCTGCCGCTTTATGCGGTGATGAAAACGATTCCCCCGGTGCATACACGTGCAGCGTTATCGCTCGGCGCGACGCCGGCGACTGCGTTCTGGCGTGTCTACGCGCCACAGACGCTGCCCGGCGTCGGCGCCGGCGCGTTGATCGTTTTTATCGAGGCACTGGGGTACTACATCACACCGGCCCTGGTCGGCGGGCCCAACGACCAGATGCTGTCGTACTTCGTTTCGTTCTATGCAGCCAAGACCATCAACTGGGGCATGGCGGCCGCACTCTCGCTGCTGCTGCTTTTTGCGACCTTGGTGCTTTATTACCTCTACGACCGGCTGGTTGGCATCGACCGCGTCCGCCTGGGCTGAAAAATGGTGCACGCGTACGAATCATCCGGACAACGTTGGACGCGGTACGCGTTGTGGATCTACGTCACGCTGGTGCTGGTGTTCCTGATGGCGCCGATTCTCATCATCGTGCCGCTGTCGTTCTCGGCCGGGTCGTTCCTCTATTTCCCGCTGCCTGGCCTGTCGTTGCGGTGGTACGCGGACTTCTTCACTTCCGACCTGTGGCTGCCATCGCTGCGCAACAGTCTGATCGTAGGCACGGGCGCAACGATTGTTGCAACCCTGCTTGGCACCCTGGCGGCGTTCGGCTTCTGGCGCGCGCGTTTTGCCGGGCGCCGCCTGTTGTTCGCACTGCTGCTGTCGCCGCAGGTCGTGCCGCTGATCATCGTCGCGGTGGGCGTGTACTTCGCGGTCGCTCCGCTGGGTCTTGCGAACGGACTTCTTGGGTTGACACTTGCGCATGCCGCGCTGGGTGCGCCCTTCGTACTGGTGACGGTCCTGTCCACGCTGTCCGGATTCGATCGCAACCTGCTCGATGCGGCCGCCAACCTCGGCGCGCCACCGCTATTGGCGTTCCGGCGCATTGCGCTGCCGATCATTTTCCCCGGCATCTTCTCGGGCGCCCTGTTCGCGTTCGCAACTTCATTCGACGAAGTTGTCGTGGCGTTGCTGCTGACCGGGCCGGGGCAACGCACGTTGCCGATGCAGATGTTCGCAGGCATCAACCAGGAGATCAGCCTGACCATCACCGCCGCCGGGACGTTGCTGGTTGTGCTTGCTTGTTTGTTGCTGGTTACAGCGGAAGGGTTGCGCAGACGCTCGCAACGCCTGCGTGCACGCCCCCTGGACTAGGCCGACGCCGCCTTGCCTGGCGTGAACACACCGGTGCAGGTTGCACGTTCGGGCGCGCCGTCCGGCAATTTCTCGCACACCGCGTCCATGGTCTCGCGCAGGCGGTCGAGCAATTCCGGCTCGTTGCTGTTCTCGCTCCACTCGCGGAGGCGCTTGCCGAGGGTCGTCAACACGGAAGCGCTGCGCCCGTGGAACGTTTCCGGCTTCGCTTCCAGCTCGCCGATCACGCTGCGCGTCGTCCACTCGATGCGCTGCGGATCCTGCGGGCTCAGCTCCACCAGCGCACGCACGTAACGCACGCCCCATTCGAGGCGCGTGGCTGGACCCTTGGAAGCGTCGTACGCCTTGCTGTACCAGTCAATCGCACTGTCGTTGTCGCCGCGTTTGCGCGCGTTCGAAGCCAGGCTGAGCATGAAGTAGTACGGCGAGTGCGAGCGACCGAGCTCCGCTTTCAGCATCGCGTCGGACTCTTCCATCAAACCCGCTTCGCGCAACACATAAGCGGCAGCGCTGATCACCGCCTGGCGCTCGTACTTGTCGGTGGTTTCCTTTTCGGCGCGGCGCGCGGCGAAGCGCACGTCGTTCACAAGACTGGGCGACAACGCGGCGTCGCCCGCTTCGGTGCGTGCAAGTGCGATACGTCCATTGACGGCTGAGAGCCGATCGGCACGCGAGAGCTTTGCATCATCGCTCCAGCTTACGAGCAACGAATCCCAGGATTTGAACAGCCGTGCGCGCTCCTGCGGCGAGATAACAAGCGCGCCCGTGATGTCTCCCGCCGCATCCGTCAAGGTTGAAAAATTCTCGCGTGCCAGGTTGGGGTCGGCAAGGACGGCTTCCAGTTGCGTCATCGCCGCGGCGCGGTCGAAGGTGCGCTCCTTCTCCGGCTGATCGGATGCCGCCGCGACGGCCTTGAGCGTAAGGCGCGATTTCGCGGCCGCCTGTTGCGGCGGACACGCCTGCGCAAGCTGCGCCAAGGTGCCGGCAACCTTCGGCTTGGGCACTACGGTCTGCTCATCGGTTTCCCATGAGTAGTACGCGAGCATGCGCCAATCGGCGGGCGTCAAGGCGCCCCTGCCTGACTGCACTGCTGCGAGCAGCGCGCTCACGGAGCGGGTTGCATGCATGCTCAGCGCGAGCACGCGCATGTACTGCTCCGCATCGACCTCGCCCGGCAGGCGCGTCACCTCGGTGCCATCGGGACGGAACAACACCATGGTCGGATAACCGCTTACCTTGAACCGGCTGGCGAGCCGCTGCGCCGATGGCGAATCGCCGTCGATGTAAACCGGGACGAAACTGCGCGAGCGGTTGATGAAGTCCTGCCGATTGAAAATCGTGGCCGTCACCTGGTTGCACGGCGGACACCAGACGGCGCCCCAGTAGAGGAAAAGCGGCTTGCGTTCGCGTTTTGCCTGGGCGAACGCGGCGTCGACGTCACCTTCGAACCACGCAATACCGTCGGACTTCGCTGGATTGGCGGCGAACGCGCCGCTCAGCCACAGCATCGCCGCGAGCGCGAAAAAGATCCGTCTCATGGACGCTCCCGATCAGATGCGCGAAGGCTAACCGAGCCGGAGCGGCGCCGCAAAATGCGGCGATGGCGCATGGATCTAGCCCTTGGGCGCCTGGCGCGCAACTTCCTTGCGCAGTTCACGCAGTTTGGCTTTCACTTTGAGCGCGTTCTCGTGGCCCATGCGGAGCAGGATCTGCTGCCCCGCGGACGTCGCCTTCAGCTGCGGATCGGCAAATTCGTACAGAACCTTAGGCTGCTCGAGGCGGATTGCACCGGAAACTTCGGGCGTCGCCAGCAGATGATCGATCACGACGATCAAGCGGTCGTTGAAATAGCCCTTCGGATAACCGAGATCCTTGTACGCTTCCTGGAACAGCGGATAAAAGCGCGCGTAAACCGAGGCGACTTTTTTCGCGTCGAGCGCCTCCATCCAGCGCACGTACGGTGTGTAGCGCGCGCTGTTCGTCGGGGCGATGACCTTGCCGTTCGGCGTGGTCGCCACCAGGAAGGCACCGCCGGTGGGCTTCACCGGCCAAAGGTTCATCGAAACCTTGTCGCGCGGCAGATTGTCGACCGTTGCCACGATGTGACGGATGAGCATCTTTGGAACCACGAAGTCGGGCAGCTTTTGCTGCGGCGACACGTTCGCCAGCGCGTCGCTAGCCGCGGCGTCGCTGTCAGCGAGTTTGGGCAGCGGCTTGGCGGGTTCCGTATCGCCGCCAACCGGCGCCTGTTCGATCGGATGCTGGATCGTCCCTTCGGCCGCCTCCGGTGCCGCAGGCGCCGACGGGGTGGTGATAGCCGCAGGCGGCGGCAACGGCGCCGGGCTTTGCTGGCTCTTCCACCACCAATAACCGCCGCCCGCGACGGCGAGCACCAATACCGCAAAAACGATCCGTTCGAGTGCAGTCATGTCTGCCCCAGTCCTTGCCAGACGGTTCACGCGGAAGTAGGAACGCGCCCTGCCGAGTTCGTTCGCTCCGCCGCAAGTTGTCGTAAACGTGCAAGTTTGCCCTCAATCCTTGGAACATTGGCGGGTTCGGTGCGGCCGCGCAGCATCTCGATTTTCAGGGCAAGCACGTGGCCTGCAATCACCGGTTACAAATTCAACACCTTCGACGTGCGCGAACGGTAGCCGCAGTTCGACAATCAAAGCGTTGTAGGAACCCGCATCCTTGAGGGTGTGGCCGCCAGCATTCGAGGACCGGACGATGAAGCGCTTGACCCTGCTGCTTGCAGCGTGCGCGACGCTGCTTTCCCTGCTCGCCGTCAGCGCGCCTGCCGAGGCGCATGGCCGTTTTCGCGGCGGCGTGTTCCTGAACTTCGGCGTGCCCTGGCCTGGCTACTACTGGGGACCGCGCTACTACTACGGCCCGCCGGTGTACTACTACGATGACTACTACTACGAGCCGCGGACCGTGATCATCGAACGGCCCAGTCCGCCGCAGTACATCGAGCGCAGCGATGTTGAATCAGCGCCCCCGCCTTCGCAACAGCAGCCGCAGCACTGGTGGTACTGGTGCGCATCCAGCGAGAAGTACTACCCGTATGTGAAGGAATGTCCGGGCGGCTTCCAGAAGGTGCCGGCGCAGCCGGTTCCACCCGCCAACAGGTGACGTCATGAATCTGAAGCTTCTCTCCGCAATCGGGGTCATTGCCCTTGCCGGATGCGTAACCACGCCAACGGGACCGTCGCGTGAGGCTTTCCCGGGTCGCGGCAAGACGTTCGAGCAGTTCCAGGTCGACGACGCGTCCTGCCGCGAATACGCCTACGCGCAGGTGGGCGGCAAATCGGCAGCCGATCGGGCCAATGAAAGTGCGGTCGGCAGCGCAGTCGTCGGCACCGCGATCGGCGCGGCCGCCGGCGCGCTTATCGGCGGCAACAGCACGGGCGCCGGCATCGGCGCGGGCGTCGGCTTGCTCGCCGGCTCGGCAGCGGGCAGCGGCACCGCGCAGGGCGCGTATCAATCGACGCAGCGTCGCTACGACGGCGCGTACTACCAGTGCATGTACGCCAAGGGCAACAAGGTGCCGATATACGGCCGGTACGTGCAAAACACGCCGGCGCCGGCGCGCCAGAACTACACACCGCCGCCACCTCCACCGCCCCCGCCGCCGGCCGCTCCGACCGGAGTTACGCCGCCGGCTAATCTGCCGCCGGAAAGCATCCCGCCGCCGAACGCGCCTCCGCCGCCGCGCTGAGCGCTTCGCTCAGCGCTCTTCGGGCGGCCTGACGCGGCGAAAGGCGCGCCAGAGCAGCAGGTCATAAACGATCTTGATGCTCGCGCCTGCCGCGAGCGGAACCCACAACGCGCCGGCCTGCATCGCCGCGCCGGCGAAAAGCGGCGCGACCATCCGCCCCGCTGCGCGCGCAAGCTGACTGATTCCTGACGCCCAAGTGCGCTCGTGCGCGGGCACGATCGCCATGAGATACGACTGGCGCGTCGGCACGTCCATCTCCGCCAGACCTTCGCGCAGCACGAACAGCACCGCCGCCACCTCGAAGTTGGGCGCAATCGGCAGGGTGGCCAGCAGCAAGCTTGAAGGGATGTGCGTGAACACCATCGTGTTGACGAGCCCGATGCGGGTCGACAGCCAGGCCGCCACGAAGTGCGACAGTACCGTCATCACCCGCGCGGCAGTGAACAAGAACGCCAGCGCGCCTTCGGCCACACCGAAACGCGCATACAGGAAATACGCGATCAGTGCCGAGCCGATGAATCCGCCCCCGAACGCATCCAGCGCCGCAAGCAGGGAGAAGTTGCGCACTTCGCGCCGCGCGCTCGTCGGCAGCGCGTGCGGCCCGGTTCCATCCGCAGTACGCACGTGTTCGGTCGCAGCCGAAAGGCGCGAATAAAGCAGCGCGACGAGTGCCAGCAGCGCGGCGTAAACAAAAACCGTGGCGTCGTAGGCCGCCGGCTCCGGCATGGACAATCCGTCGCGCAACAACGCGGGCATTGCTGCGAGTAACGCGCCGAGCGCGCCCCCGGCGTCCTGCAGCGCGTTGTACCAAGCAAAAACGCGTGTGCGCTCGGCCGGCGTCACGATGCCCGGCAGGATCGCGGTTTCCAGCGCCTGCGCGCCGCCTCGATCCGAGCCCTGCGTGTTGAGCATGCCGAAAAACGCCGCCAAAACGGCGGACCACAGCGAGTCGACCAGCGCGAATGCGCATCCGCCGAGCGCCGCCAACGTTGCGAGCAGGACAAGGCTGCGCCGCCGCCCGACGCGCTCGGCGAAAAATGTGCCGTAGATCGTGCCGGCAAGAACACCGGCGAGCCCGCTCGCAAGCACGACGCCGATCTCGACCTCGGGAAATCCGCGCTTAGCGAGGTAAACGGCGGCGAGCACGCTGATTGCCCCGGCAGCTAAACCACGCAACAGGCCGGCACCATAGATGAGCAGTCGGTCCCGTCGGTTCGCAGAGGCATGCACCTCAAGAGGTTACCGCGTGCGTTCCAGAGGCTGGGGCGCCGTGGTACCGTTGCTACGAAGGCAAAGACTTCGATGAGAAGGCCGAGTTTGTACAGCCGCTCGAGCGGATCACGTGCAAAGCGTGACCCGGATCCGGTTGCACAAGCTGAGGTACCGGCCCAGCAAGCGCCGGCCTCGCTGCCCCGCCGCAAACGCCTGCGCACCTGGCTCAAACGCTTCGAGCGACCGCTGCTTGTCGTTGCGGGAGGTCTGCTGGCACTCGGGCTGGTTGTCACCCACGCGGTGATGACGCCCAAGGCGCGCGAATTCACCCAGCGCGACATCGACAAGGCGGTGCTGCACACGCTCGCAACCAAGACCCTGCCGTCGCCCGAAGCGCGGGCGTTCGAGAACGTGCGTCGCTCAGTTGTTCGGGTGCGCGGCATGGCGCCTGGCAAGGACGGCGGCCCGCCGGTCGAAGAGGGCGTCGGCAGCGGCGTGGTGATCGTCGACAGCGGCGTCATCCTCACCAACCTGCACGTTGTCAACGAGGCCAAGTTCCTGCGCGTGGTCTTTTTCGACGGCCTGGAATCCGACGCCATCATCATCGGCACACAGCCGGAACACGATCTCGCGGTCCTGCGTGCGAAAACGATTCCTGACGATCTGCCTGCGGCAACGCTGCGTTCAACCGGCGATCTGGCGCTAGGTGATCACGTGGTGGCGGTGGGCTTTCCTTTCGGCATCGGGCCGTCGGTCACATCGGGCGTGATTTCCGGTTTGCGCCGCGAATTCCGATCACCAGGTGGCCAGCGTGTGCTGACAAACCTGATTCAGTTCGATGCCGCGGCGAACCCGGGCAGTTCGGGCGGGCCGCTGGTCACGCTGGACGGCGAAGTGGTCGGCATCGTGACCGCAATCCTCAATCCGACGCAGGAGCGTTTTTTTGTCGGCATCGGATTCGCCGTGCCGATCGAAAACGCCGCCTCGGGCGTCGGCATCCACCCGTTCTAGTCCCGGCCCAATTCCTGCAACAAAGGATCGACATGAACGAGAACCTGGCCGGCCACAGTTCGGTGGCCGCGACGATGGAACGCATCCTCTATGAGGTGAAGAAGATCGTCGTCGGCCAGGACCATTTTCTCGAGCGCGTACTGGTTGCAACGCTTGCGCAAGGTCATCTGCTGGTCGAAGGTGTACCGGGTCTCGCCAAAACGCTGACCGTGAAGACGTTGGCGGCGACGATGCGCGGCGCGTTCAAACGCATCCAGTTCACGCCGGACCTGGTTCCGGCCGATCTGGTCGGCACGCGCATCTACAACCAGAAGTCGGGCGAATTCAGCACCTCACTGGGTCCGGTCTTCACCAATCTGCTTCTGGCCGACGAAATCAATCGTGCGCCCGCCAAGGTGCAAAGTGCGCTGCTGGAAGTGATGCAGGAGCGCCAGGTGACGATCGCCGGCCAGACGCATCAGGTGCCCGAGCCTTTCCTCGTCATGGCGACCCAGAACCCGATCGAAACCGAAGGCACGTACCCGCTGCCCGAAGCGCAGGTCGATCGTTTCATGATGAAGATCCTGGTCGGTTATCCGAGCGAGGAAGAAGAGCGCGTCATCGTCGAACGTGTGACGGGTCCTGCGACGGCCGTGGCCACGGTTGCCAGCACCGATCAACTGGCCGAGTTGCAACGCGAGTGCCGCAAGGGTTACGTCGATCCGGCGCTGATCGAGTACGCGGTGCGTCTGGTCGCTGCGACGCGCTCGCCCGAGAAATATGGCAACAAGGAACTGACGAAATACATCACGTTCGGCGCCAGCCCGCGCGCGACCATCCACCTGATCGAAGCCGCGCGCGCACTCGCACTGCTGCGCGGGCGCGATTACGTGCTGCCGGAGGACGTGACCGATCTCGCACCCGACGTGATCCGCCACCGCCTGGTGCTCTCGTACGAGGCGCTCGCCGACGGCATGTCGGCCGATGCGCTGATCGAACGTGTGATGCGGCGCGTGCCCGCGCCGGACAAACCGCTGCAAACCCATGTCAACGTCGCCGACACCGTCGCGCAGTCCTGAGCAGATCCTGCGCAGACTCGAGTGGACCGTCCTGCGCCGGCTGGACGGGCTGCTGCACGGCGACTATCGCACCATATTCCGCGGCTTCGGCCTCGATCTGGCCGACCTGCGCGAGTACCAGTATCACGACGACGTGCGCCACATCGACTGGAACGTCACGGCGCGCTTGCAGACACCGTACGTGCGCGAGTATCACGAAGATCGAGAGCTCGCCGCCTGGTTCCTGGCCGACCTCAGCCGCTCGGTCGACTTCGGCTCGGGGCAGGTGCGCAAGCGTTCGGTCGCGGTCGATTTTGTTGCCTTGCTGGCGCGGGTGTTGACCCGGCGCGGCAATCGCGTCGGCCTGATGAGCTATGGCGAGCGCGTGGACGCGGTCATTCCGCCGCGCACCGGCCGCCGCCATGTGTTGCATCTGATGAGCAAGATGATGGCGCCGCCCGCAGCGCGTACGGGGGCCGGAAAACCCACCGATCTCCGCGAGCTGCTGGTCACGGCGCACGAAGTGGTCAAGCGCCGCTCATTGGTGTTTGTGGTGTCCGACTTCATCAGCGTGCCGGGCTGGCAGGATCCGCTCGCGCGCCTGGCGCAACGGCACGAAGTGATCGCGATCCGGCTTTATGACCCGCTCGAGATGGAGCTGCCCGATCTCGGCCTGCTCCTGATGCAGGACGCCGAAACCGGCGAACAGATCTACGTCGATACGCACGACCGGGGTTTCCGCAAGCGTTTTGCGGCGGCCGCGGTGCAGCGTGAGGCGCAATTGCGCGAAGCGTTGCGCAACGCCGCCGTCGATGCACTCGAACTCGCAACGGAGGATGATCTTGCTGACGCGGTGATGCGTTTTGCCGACCTGCGCAAACGCCGCGGCAATCTTGCGCAAGGGGGTCGCCTGCCGACTCACCTGGAAAGTCGCCATGTCGTTCCTGTGGCCTGAACTGCTCTGGTTCCTGCTGGTGCTGCCGGCGCTGATCGCGCTGTACATCCTTGCGCTGCGGCGGAAGAAAAAACTGGCGCTCAAATACGCCAGTCTTTCGCTGGTCAAGGACGCACTGGGCGCGGGCAACCGCATTCGGCGCCACATACCGCCGGTGCTGCTGCTGTGTGCTCTCGCGACTCTGCTCGTTGCCGTCGGCAGGCCGCTTGCCGTGGTGACGCTGCCCTCGCAGCAGGAAACGATCATCCTGACGATGGACGTTTCGGGCAGCATGCGCGCCAAGGATGTCGAGCCGAATCGCCTGGTCGCGGCGCAAAACGCGGCGCGTGCCTTCGTCAACGAACAACCGCGTTACACACGCATCGGCGTGGTGGCGTTCGCGGCGACCGCGTCGTTGGTGCAGTCGCCGACGTTAAGCCGCGAAGACGTACTGGCAGCGATCGACCGCTTCCAGCTCCAGCGCGGTACTGCAACCGGCAGCGGCATCCTGGTTTCGCTTGCGACGCTGTTCCCGGACGGTGGTTTCGACGTCAGCACCGCCATTTACGGGCGTGAGGCCGAGAAGCGCGGTGTGCCGCTCGATGCGCCGCCCAAGAAGGAAAAGGAAAAGGCCGACCTGCGACCCGTTGCGCCGGGGTCGTATAGCTCGGCGGCGATCATTCTGCTGTCGGATGGACAACGCACCACCGGGCCGGATCCGCTCGAAGCGGCGAAACGTGCCGCCGAACGTGGCGTGCGCATTTTCACGGTGGGCATCGGCACCGTCGACGGCGAGGTGATCGGCTTCGAAGGCTGGTCGTTCCGCGCCCGCCTCGATGAAGAGACATTGCGAGCGATCGCCAATATCACCCAGGCCGAATATTTCTACGCCGGCAACGCGGCGGACCTCAAGAAGGTCTACCAGAGCCTGAATTCGCGCATCGTGCTGCAGACCAAGGAGACCGAAGTCACCGCACTCTTCGCCGCAGCAGGCGCGGCGCTCGCGGTGCTTGCGGCGTTTCTGTCGCTGCTCTGGTTCAACCGGATCATGTAGCGCTCGTGTCATCCCTCGCACCGCTCGTCGCACCGCTCGGGATGACACCTTCACGTAGACCGGAACACCGTCTCCGTATCGAAGTCCGACGCGGTCTTCGCCTCTGCCATCCGCACGCGAAATAGTTGTTCGTCCGACTCGCGCAGGCGGCGGCACACTTCACGGCCCATGTTCATCTGGATCAGCGCGAACTGTTCGGCGTCGCGTTCGAACAGGCGATAAAGATCCCCTGGCGCCAGGGAGATCGCATTGCAATCCGCCACTGCGCGCACCGACGCGCTGCGCGGAAAGAGGTCCATGAGCGCCATCTCGCCGAAACAATCGCCGCGCTCGAGATGCCGCAACACGAATTCGCCGTCCTGCCAGCTCTTGACCACTGCCGCCCGCCCCGCCTCGAGCACGTACACGCAATCGGCGGGATCCTTTTCGCGGAAAAAATATTCGCCTGCGGGCACCGACTTCAAGCGCGACTGTTCGAGCAGGAACTGCAGCGTCTCCTGGCGCAACGCGCCGAAAAGCGCCATGTGTTGCAGGAGCTGGATTCGTGTGGTCTGCATGGCGCTGTCTCCCCGCGCTCGATCGTTGTGTCCGCAAAGCGTAGCGCCAAGCGCAGTTAACGACATGGCGCAGCGCTTCCAGGCCTGCGCCAAGCCGCGGCTATGCTGCGCCTCTTTTGCGAGGTGACGGCATGGCACGGTTGCAATACGCCGATCCGAACGACGTCACGGTGCGCGAGCTGGTCGACAGGATCATCGCCGAGCGCGGCAGCGTGCTTCACCTGTATCAGATGCTGCTGCACAGCCCGCCGATCGCGGACGGCTGGCTCGCGTTTCTGACGGCGGTGCGGCACAAGAGCACGTTACCGGGCGCGATGCGCGAACTTGTGATCATGCGCGTCGCGATCCTCAACCGTGCCGCGTACGAAGCCGAGCAACACACACCGATCGCGCTCAAGGAAGGCGTGACGCGCGCACAGCTCGAAGCGCTATCCGACTGGTCCGCCGCCAAGCACTTCAGCGCAGCGCAGCGCGCCGTGCTCGCACTGACGGACGGCATGACGCGCGATGTGCATGTCGACGACCCGGTCTTCGACGCTGTCCGGCCGCACTTCTCGGCGCGCGAGCTGGTCGAACTTGTGGTGACGATCGCCGCGTACAACATGGTTTCGCGCGTACTCGAAGCGCTGCAGATCCGCTCGAGCGACGCGCGCGCTGTCTACGAGCCAAGCCCCGATCACGTGGGTGGCCTCACGCGGGTGAACTACTTCCATGGTGAGGTGCTCGGCATCGACGAGTTCGTGACCGAGCAGCATTACCTGCGGGCGCGGCTGCGGCGGCACAACCGCTACGTGCTGGGCTCGGGCGTGGTGAGCGGTTTGAAGGTTTCGCTCACGAGCAACGCGCGCGAGCAGACAGTGACGATCGAACCAGGCTTCGCCGTCGATGCACGCGGCGAGGAGATCGAAATCGGAAGCGCGATCGCGCTGCAGCTTCCGGACAAGGGCAAACAGCTGCTCGTGCAGCTTAACTACGCCGAAAGGCTGTGCCGCCCGGTACCCGTTGCCGGGCAACCGGGCGAGGCAGCAGAAAGTCAGCCATCACGCGTCGAAGAGACGTTTCGCGCCTATGTCGCGCAGGAGGCGAAGTCCGTCGCCGTGGCGCTGGCGCGCTTGACGTTCACACGCGGCCGTTGGGCCGTCGATCGGAAGTTCAAGGTGCCGCGCGCACGAGGCGCAGCGGCCCGGTAGAGGTCCAAATCCGCTTACCAGCGGCCACCGTAGTAACGATCGCCGTAGTAACGATCACCGTAGTAGCGATGGCGCGGATACGGCGCCACGATGACGGCCGGGGGCGGCTCGACATACACGCGCCGCGCCGGAACCGGTACCACGACGCATGCCGATAGCGAAGTAGCAGCCAGGGCAAGCAGTGCAAGAAGTCGAAGTCGGAAAGACATGGGGCCCTCCTCGTAGCTGGTACTCCAACAACGCCACTGCCCGGGCCCCCGACGACGCGGGAGTATTGCAATTCGTAACTGCGCTGCGCACTGCAGCGAAGATGTTGAGTGTTTGCGCCCCCACCCTAGCCTCCGGCGGCGCGAAGCTGGCGCTTCGCGAAACCCCGCCTCCGCCCCCCGCGCGACGGGGGAGGGAATTTGAATTTAGTGGGGGGTCCAGGCCTGCAGGGTTTGAATCAACGCGTCGAACGAATATGGCTTGACCATGTAGTCGTCCATGCCGGCGGCAAGGCATGCGTCGCGATCGCCGGTCATCGCATGCGCGGTCACGGCAACGATGGGCGTGCGGCGCATGCCGCGCGTGCGCTCGATTTCACGGATCCGGCGTGTTGCTTCCAGCCCGTCCATCTCCGGCATCTGCCAGTCCATCAACACGACATCGAAACGTTCGCGCTCGAACACCTCCACACCCTTGCGGCCGTCGTCGGCCAAGGTCACCTCGTAGTCCGTGTCCTCGAGATAACCAAGCACCAGTTCCTGGTTCAGCAGGTTGTCCTCGACCACGAGCACGCGCTTTTTTGCGGGCGCGGCGGCGGGTGCGACGGCGTTCGGCGCTGGCTGCGGCACTGAGTCCCCAGCGGCAACCGGCGGCGGCAGCGCCGAGGGAATCTCTGCAACCGGCTCGGCAAACTCCTCGGGCAGCGGCAGCTCGAAAGAAAACGTCGAGCCTTTTCCAGGGGTGGATTCCATTTCGATGCTTCCTTCCATTGCGTCAACCAGGCGCTTGACCAGCGCAAGCCCAAGGCCCGTGCCGCCATACCTGCGCGTGTACCCCGCGTCCTGCTGGGCAAACGCATGAAACAGATTGGTTCTGAACGAGGGATCGATACCGATGCCGGTGTCGATCACCGAAAAACGAATGCGATCGCCACCCGCCCGCACAACACGCAACGTCACGCCGCCCTGCTGGGTGAACTTGAGCGCGTTGCCGAGCAGGTTGACGAGGATCTGGCGTGTGCGGCCGGCATCGCCGGTCACGAACGCAGGAACCGCGGGATCGATGTCGACCCCGAGCGTCAGGCGTTTTGCCTGCGCGGTGTCGTGCGACAGTGCGACCGTTCTTTCAACCAGGCGCCGCACCGCGAACGGCTCGCGCTGAATCGCCAGCTCACCCCTCTCGAGGCGGGTGAAGTTGAGGATGTCGTCGAGGACGCGCAGCAGCGAGGCGCTGCCGGCCTTGATGTTGCCGAGATAACGCAACTGGCGTTCTGTGAGTTTTGTGTTGCTCAGGAGCTCGGCCATGCCGAGCACCGCATTCATCGGCGTACGCAGCTCGTGACTCATCATCGCCAGGAATTCAGACTTGGCCCGGTTGGCCGACTCGGCCGCGTCCCGGGCGGAGACCAGTTCGCGCTCGCGCTCGGTGATGCGATCGAGCAGGCCGTTGAAGCCGTGCACCATGATCGCGAGTTCGGTGCCGCCGGAGGCATGCAGACGCAACGCATCGGCCGGTTCGCCGGTGCGAAAACGCTCGATCGCCCGCACGACCTCGCTCAGCGGGCGATTCACGTATTG
>DASQAE010000083.1:0-3103 GCA_035635915.1 Burkholderiaceae bacterium
GGCCGTGACATCGAAGCCGCCCACCGTTGCGGTGCCTTGATCGGCACGCATGAGTGTTGCCAGCACGCGCAGCGTGGTGGTTTTGCCGGCCCCGTTCGGGCCCAGCAGGGCCGTGATGCGTCCATCGTGCGCAGTGAACGAGACATCCGTCACCGCCTTGACCAGCGTCTTGGCGCGGCCGCGCCGGCCGATGAAACTCTTCGCAAGGTGCGTCACCTCGATCACTGGGCGACTCCAGTGGGCGGGCGGAAAAATGGCGGTGCCGGCAACCGCTCCAGGCACGCGGCGTCGACGCCGTCGAAAGTAGCCTGGCGCACGAAACGCGCAATCATTTCCGGCGCGCAACCGTGCGCACTTACGCCGTGCCCAAGATTCGTTGCGATCAAATGACGACTGTTCGGCAGCGCCTTGGCGACCGCGGCAGCGTGACGCGGTGGCGTGGCCGGATCGGCGCCACCGGAGAGCAGCAGGACCGGCACGCCGGCAGTCGGCAAGGTGTAGAACTCTGCCGGCGCAGGAAGGTGCGCGACCTGCTTGCAGGCCGCTTCGTAGAGCTCGATGAAGCCGGTGCCGAAACGCGTCGCTGCCGCGGCAGCACGATCGGACGCGTCGATGCGCGGCATGTCCTCGGCGCAGACCACGGCGAAGTGCATGCCCCATGCCAGTCGCATCGAGTCGTTCGAGCCGAACGATGTGAGCATCGCAGTCAGCGGCGCAAAATCGTTGTTTGCAGCACGATCGATCACATAAGGCAGCATCACCGCGAGTTGCGGCGCGTAAAGCGGCGTGCGCAGCGCCGCCAGCATCGATTCGCGCGTGAACGGCAATTGTTCGACGCGGCCCGTGAGTGGGTCGGTGAGGGTAAGCGGCACCGGCCGCGAACTGAAGCGTTTGAACAGTGCCTCGACTTGCGCCGCGAAGTCGGGAAAACGCGTCGCGCAGGCGGGGTCGCGTGCGCAGGCCTCGATCGTGCGGTCGAGCGCGGCCTGGCCGTCGACAGCGAAACTGGCGGGTAGGCGCATGTCGGGCGGCGCCGTGCCATCGAGCACGGCGGTGCGCACGCGATCAGGAAACTGACGCAGATACTCGAGCTCGACGCGGGTTCCGTACGACGCACCCCAAAGGTTGATCTTCTCGGCGTGCAGTTGTGCGCGCACCGCGTCCAGATCGCGCACGGCAATCCAGGTTGTGTATTGGCGCGGATCGGCGTCGAGGCTGCGCAGGCAAGCGCCGATGCGCTCGATCTGGCGCGGCAGGTCGAACGAATCGGCCACGCGCGCTTTTTTTTCTTCGATCGGACAAAGAAGCGGGTTCGACTTGCCGGTGCCGCGCTGGTCGACGAACACCAGGTCGCGGCGCGTATTGATCTGCGCCAGCATCGGCAGCGCGAGCGGCGCCACCTGCATTGCCGCCTGGCCCGGTCCGCCGGCGAGTACAAAAAGCGGATCGGGTGCCTTGTTCTTGGCCAACGCCGGGACCACCGCGAACTGGATCTTGATGCGGCGGCCCTCGTTTGCCTGCGGGTCCTCCGCGACCTCGACGAAGCCGCAACGGACTTCCTGGGACAACCCGACAAGCCGGCACGGCGTCAGCGCCTCTCCGGCTTGAGTGGCGGCAAACACGTGGCCACCGCCGAACAACGCGGCGGCAAGCAGCAGGGAAAGTGGGATGCGCACGGCGGAGACTCCCGGCGCAACGGCGGCGCCGACCTCGAACAGGCGCGCAGCATAACGATGCTCGCGTGAAGGCGGGTCCGTGCGCAGGGGCTTGCGTCCTCCCCAGGGACGCGCAACTAGAATCCGCCGGGAGTCGACCCCAGGGAGAACAAGATGAAGGCGAAGGCGATCCAGGTACAGCAGCACGGCGGGCCGGAAGAACTCAAGCTGATCGAAGTCGACGTCGGCGACCCAGGCCCCGACGAAGTGCGCATCCGGCAGCACGCGGTGGGTATCAATTTCATCGACATCTATCACCGCAGCGGTCTTTATCCGTTACCGCTGCCGCACGGCATCGGCTCCGAAGCCGCGGGTGTGATCGAGGCGGTCGGCAGCAATGTCAAATTCCTCAAGGAGGGCGATCGCGTCGCTTATCCGCAAAGTGCGCCCGGTGCTTATGCCGACCTGCGCGTGCTGCCGGCGGCGATGGTGCTCCGCCTGCCACCAAAGCTCGGTTTCGAGGAGGCGGCTGCGGTCATGCTCAAAGGCCTCACGGTTCAGTACTTGTTTCGCCAGACCTACCGCCTGCAGGGCAACGAAACGATCCTCTTCCACGCCGCCGCCGGAGGTGTCGGATTGATTGCCTGCCAATGGGCGCGCGCGCTCGGCGTGAAAGTGATCGGCACTGTGTCATCGCCGTAGAAAGCCGCGCTGGCTAAAAAACTCGGCGCCTGGGAAACGATCGACTACACCAAGGAAAACTTCGTCGAGCGCGTGAAGCAGCTCACCGGCGGTGCCAAGGTGCCGGTGGTCTACGACGGGGTCGGCAAGGATACGTGGGAGGGTTCGCTCGACTGCCTGCAGCCGCGCAGCCTGATGGTGAGCTTCGGCAACGCCTCGGGCCCCGTTACCGGCGTCAACCTGGGGATTCTGGCGGCCAAGGGATCGCTCTACGTCACGCGGCCGACACTGGCCACGCATGTGGTGCCGCGCAAACGCCTCGAGGAATCTGCCGCGGAGTTGTTCGATCTCATTGGCCGCGGCAAGATCAAGATCGAGATCGACCAGCGTTATCCGCTGGCGGAAGCGGCGCGGGCACACGCGGACCTTGCCGCACGCAAGACCACGGGGTCGAGTGTCCTTCTCCCCTAAGAACGTCGAGTACTTCTTTTACCGAGACCGGTTTCCCAATCCTCCTTAGCGGACGCGCGCTGCGTTGAACGGTGATTCGGCAGAGGCCACCGCGCGCGAGCGGCGGCTGATCGTGGTGCTGTCGCTCGCCGCCTTCGGCAGCGCCATGTCGATGCGGGTCGCCGACGCGCAGCTGCCTGCGCTCGGCAGCGCCTTCGGCGTGGGGCTCGCGGGCGCGGCGCAGGTGATCACGGTGTTTTCCGTCGCGTACGGCGTGCTCCAACTTGCCTATGGACCGCTGGGCGATCGGCATGGCA
>DASQAE010000084.1:0-5135 GCA_035635915.1 Burkholderiaceae bacterium
CATGACCGGCATCATGGCGAGCATGACTACAAGCCAAACGTTGAATTTCATTTGTCTCTCCTGCGATGAAGATCTGTCGCCGGATCTGTTTGAACAGCGCGGCGCGCGTTGGTTCCTAGTGGAAATCAACCTGCCAGCCCACGGTTGATCGTTCAACCGAAACGACGAGAGGCAGGTCCCTGCCAGCGAGGCCGTCGGCTCTGCCTACGCGCTCGCTAGACTCCGCGCGTGCGCGCTTCCATCACTGCCTTCATCGGGCCGATCTTTGCGGATTCACCGCTGCGTCATGCGCGGTTCCGCCTGTTCTACTTCGGTTCGCTCGGAACTGCTCTCGGCTTCACGATGGCGACGACGGTCGCAGCGTGGGTGATGGCGACGCTGACGCCGTCCGAATTCATGGTCGCGCTGGTGCAGACAGCGGCCACGGCGCCGGCGCTGTTGTTCGGCCTGGTCGCAGGCGCGCTGGCCGACATCGTCGATCGGCGCCGGCTCATCCTCGCCACGCAATGGTTGCTGTTGTCGGCCACGGCGCTGCTCGGCGCCGCCGCGCTGGCCGGCTTCGCCGGTCCGTCGACGCTGCTCACGCTGACATTCGTGGTCGGCGCCGGCCTCACGCTATATCTGCCGGCGCAGGCCGCGAGCATCAACGATCTCGTTGCGCGCGAAGACCTGGCGCGCGCGGTGGCATTGGGGGCGGTGGCTTTCAACGTCGCCCGTGCGGTCGGGCCCGCGCTCGCGGGCGGCCTGGCCGCGTGGGTGGGTTCGGGCAGTGCGCTGCTCGCCAGTTCCCTGTTCTTCGTGCTGATGATCGTCGCGGTATTGCGGATGGAGCGGCGCCGGCATGCGTTGCGGGGCGTACCGGAAACCGTGTTCTCGGGTGTGCTGAGTGGACTGCGTTATGCACGCCATTCGCCGGCGATGCGGTCGCTGATGATCCGCAATGCCAGCTTCAGTCTATGCGCGAGCGCGTTCTGGGCGCTGCTGCCGGTGATCGCGCGCGACCAGTTGCATCTTGGTGCCGGCGGTTTCGGCCTGCTATCGGGCGGATTCGGCATGGGCGCGATCGTGGGCGCGCTGTCCATTCCCGCTCTGCTGCAGAAGCGGTCGCTGAACTACATCGTCAATGGCGCGACGCTGTTGTGGCTGGCCGCGATCGCGCTGTTGGCCGCGACCGATATCGTGGCTTTGGCGATCGTCGCGGCGTGCTTTGGAGGCGCCGCGTGGGTGGCGGTACTGGCGGGTCTGTCCGCGGGAACCCAGAGCAGTGCGCCGGGCTGGGTGCGGGCGCGCGCAGTCTCGGTGAACCTGGTCACGATGCAAGCGGGCTTGGCGGCCGGCAGTGCGGTGTGGGGCGCGGTCGCTGCGACGGCGGGAATTCGAATCGCGCTGCTGACGTCGTTGGTAACGATGCTCCTGCTGCTCGCGGTCAGTCGCCGCGCCCGCGTGGCGATGGGCAGCGAAGCCGACGTCACGCCGGGCGCGCCGCTGCCCGAACTGGCCATCGCAGTGGAGCCGCAGCCGACCGACGGACCGGTCGTGATTCAAATCGAATACCGGATCGACGCCGAGAATCGCTTGGAATTTCTGCGCGCCATTCACGCCGTCGAACCCGCGCGCCGCCGCAACGGGGCCAGCAGTTGGCGCGTGTACCGCGACCTGGCCGAAGACGGGCGCTTCGTCGAGCGCTTCGTCATCGAGTCGTGGGCCGAGTACGTGCGCCTGCGCACACGCTCAACGATGGCGGATCGAGCACTGGATGCGCGCATCCTGCTGCTGCAGCGGGCCGACCTACCCGTCCAGATTTCGAGGTTGATCGGCATCGATCGCGAACGCGAGGGCATTGTCGACGAAGAGCGGTCCGCGTAACGCCGCAGATCCAGCAACGACCTGCCTTTCCGGATTGAATGTGAGTCCTGCCGGCGGGACCAGGTCAGTGCTACGTTTCGTAGTCGCTGAACGCGCGCAGTACGGCCTTGCTCAAGGCGGTCAACTCGCTCCTTGCGGCTTCGCAAAGCGCGGTCGTTGTTTCTGCAGCGACCTGCATCGAACCGGCTTTCACGAGCGCGCCCTCGAGCTCCGCAGCAAGAGCCTGGACGTGAATTGCGCCAAGGGTCCCCGCCATGCCGTTCAGCGTGTGCGCAATGGCCCGCGCAGCCGCGATATCACCGGCGGCCACGCGTTCCTGCACGCGATCGATATCGGATCGATTTTCCTGCGCAAACTTGCGCAACAAGCGCAGGTAGCTCGGCAATCGGTCGTCGAGATACCTGAGTCCTGCAGCGAAGTCCAAGCCGGAGATGCTGGACAGCCGCAAACGCATCTCGTCGGCGCTGGGCGCAGCGGCCGCCGGCAGGGATCGTCCATCGCCGCCGGCATCGCGCTGAGGTAGCCATTTGAGCAAAGCGGCGTACAGCACCTTCGGCGCGACGGGCTTGGCAAGGTGATCGTTCATGCCGGCAGCCAGGCATGCCGCGCGGTCTTCGCCGAAGGCGTTTGCCGTCATCGCGAGAATCGGGGTTTTTTCGCCGCCGGGCAAAGCTCGGATGGTGCGTGCCGCCTCCATGCCGTCCATGTTCGGCATCTGCACATCCATGAGGATCAGATCGTAATTTCCGGTGCGCGCTTTCTCGACCGCCTGCACGCCATCTTCAGCGACCTCGACGGAGAGCGAGGTCGCATGTAGAAGCTCGATTGCTACTTCTCGATTGATGGCGGAGTCATCCACCAGCAGAAGACGCGCACCGGCGTGGCGCCTGCGAAGTTCCATTTCGGGACCTTGCCCCGGTATCGCCCTGGGCGCAGGAGTGGCGCGGCGCGCGCGTGCGAGGCGCGCCGTGAACCAGAACAGGCTGCCACGTTCGGGTTCGCTTGCGACGCCTACATCACCGCCCATCAGCGTGGCGAGGCGACGGGTGATGGCAAGTCCAAGCCCCGTCCCGCCGTACTTGCGCGTTGTCGATGCGTCGGCCTGCTCGAACACTTCGAACAGTCGCGGCAGGGTTTCTGCGGCGATGCCGATGCCCGTGTCCTGCACCTCGAATCGCACCAGCAACTCGGCGCCCGCTTCCTCGAGCAGGCTCGCGCGCAAGGTGACCTGACCGCGATCTGTGAACTTCACCGCGTTGCCCGCGTAGTTGAGCAATGACTGGCGCAGCCGGGTTGAATCGCCGCGCAACCATTCCGGCACGCCTTGGTTTTCGACCTCGAGGAGCAAGCCTTTTGCCGCCGCCTGCTCCGTCACCAGCGAACGCACATGGTCGAGCACCGCGCTGAGGGGAAAGTCGGTGCGCTCCAATTCCAGGCGCCCGGCCTCGATCCGGGAGATATCGAGCACGTCGTTGATGATCGCCAGGAGATGGTGGGCGGCGGCATCGATCTTGGCGAGCCGCTCTGCCTGCAGCGAGGTCGGATCGGAGTGCTGCAGGAGATGCGTCAAGCCGATGACGGCGTTGAGCGGCGTACGAATCTCGTGGCTGATGCCGGCCAGAAACTCGCTCTTGGCCCGATTGCTGGCTTCAGCCCGCTCGCGCGCGTGCACCGCTTCTGCGTTCTGTGCCGCGACTCGAGCGGCTTCGGCGTCCCGCCGCAAGCGCGCAATCTCGACCTGAGCACTGACGACCGCGAGCAGTTCACGCGCGCTAAAAGGCTTGACGAGGTAATCGTCGGCGCCGGCCACCCTGCCCTCGACACGAGCTTCTTCCCCCGCGCGCGCAGAAAGCAGGACGACCGGAATTGCACGCGTGCGTTCATCGGCACGGAGCTCGCGCAGCAGAGCGAAGCCGTCCATGCGCGGCATCATGACGTCCGAAAGAACGAGATCCGGACGATCGCGGCGCGCGGCGGCGAGCGCCTCCTCGCCGTTGGCTACCGCTATCACCAGGAACCTCGACTCGAGCAGGCGCCGCACGTAGTCGCGCATGTCGGCGTTGTCGTCGGCCCAGACCACGGTCGCGCGCGTCCCTGCAGCGCCTTCCCCACCATTCAGCGAAGCCGCTTGTGCGGTCGCGGTCGGCACGTGTTCGGGTCGAAGCTGCTCATCCACGGTTGAAGGCGTCGGTCGTTTCGATTTGGGTAACCAATGCAGCGCCTCCTCGACGTACGGGCCCGCGCCGAGCGCACTCGAAACCGGCTTGCCGGCGGCGCGGATGCGTTCCGCTGGCAAATGCGCCTTGCCGCGCGGAATGGTCACTGTGAAGGTCGAGCCTTGACCTGGAGCACTCGTCACGCGCACCGCACCCCCGTGCAGAAGTGCCAGTTCGTGCACCAATGCAAGCCCGATACCTGTTCCTTCATGGGTCCGACCGGTGGCGCCTTTGACGCGATAGAAACGTTCGAACAGGCGCGGCATTTCCGCCGTTGGTATGCCTGTGCCCGTATCGCGGATCGCCAATTGCGCCGCGTCGTCGGTGAGCTCGAGATTGACGGCGATTTCTCCAGCGAAGGTGAACTTGAATGCGTTGGAGAGCAGATTCAGGACGATCTTCTCCCACATGTCATGGTCGACGTAGACCTGCTCGGGCAACGGTGGGCAGTTGACGACGAGGCGCAGCCCGGCGCGGTCACACGCGGAGCGAAAGTTGCTGGCCAGTTCGGCGGTGAATGCGGCCAGATCCGTGGCTTCATAGACGATCTCCACCCGGGCCGCCTCTATGCGCGCGAAATCAAGAAGCGTGTTGACCAGCTTGAGCAGTCGCACGCTGTTGTGATGCGCCGTCTCCAGGCGCGCATGGCGCTCAGTGGAGAGTGGATGGTCGCGCTCGGCCAGTTCATCCTCGAGCGGACCAAGGATCAGCGTCAACGGCGTGCGAAATTCGTGGCTGACATTGCTGAAGAATGCCGTCTTGGCGCGGTCGATTTCGGCCAGCGCCTCGGCACGCTTCTTCTCGGTCTCGTACGCGCGCGCATTGGCGATGATGTTCGCCACCTGATCCGTGGTCGCTCGATAGAACCTGCGATACCGATCGTCGAGCTCGCGGTGCGGACTGATCCCGGCGACAAGGAACGCGTAAGGGCGCGCATGTCCTGCACGAGACAGAGGCAACACGATCGCTCGTTCAGGCCGCGCGTTCCAGCGGCCTGGCGGCAACGGACCGAAGCGGCTGGCAAGATCGTCGATGATCAGCTCGCGCGTGGAC
>DASQAE010000085.1:0-3414 GCA_035635915.1 Burkholderiaceae bacterium
GCCGAGCTCGCGACGCCGTCCATGTTGTGGTGCTCCGCGAGCCAGTAGCGCCGGTAGCCCCACTCTTCGACATGTCGAGCCAGGTCGAGCGTGTTGCGCAGCGCTTGCGCCGCGTCGCTGCCTTCGACGATGGGGGAAAGATCGAGCACGGACACTGGGACCATCGCGTCAGTCTACGCAGGGTGGTGTGTGACAGATATTTCGCCGGCGGTTGTAGAGTTCCGTCCCGACAGAGCGTGCGGGGAGGAGAAATGGCTGTCGAGATGCGTGCGCTGGTCCTTACCCGCTACGGTGGTGCCGATGCGACTGAGCTGCGCCAGGTCCCGCTGCCGAAGGTAGAAGCCGATCAGGTCCTGGTTCAGGTTCACGCGGTGGGCCTGAATCCGGTCGACTACAAGACGCGGCAAGGCGAGTTGCGGATCCTCTACCGTTTTCGACTCCCGTGTGTCCTCGGCAATGAGCTGGCCGGTGTCGTCACGGAAGTCGGCGCGGCGGTGACGCGATTCAAGCAAGGCGATCGCGTAATGGCACGCGTGGCCAAGCATCGCATGGGAGCCTTTGCCGAATACGCAGCCGTCGAAGAATCACTCGTCGCCCACGTGCCTGACGGCGTCCCTTTCGACGTTGCCGCCGGAGTACCGCTCGCGGGCCTGACCGCGATGCAGATCCTGCGCGATGAACTCGCCGTTTCCGCTCCACAAAAGGTTCTCGTTACCGGAGGCGCAGGTGGCGTGGGCACATTCGCGATCCAGCTCGCCAAGGCTTTCGGGTGCCCTGTGATCACCACCGCTTCGCCGCGTGGCGCCGCCTTGGTGACTTCGTTGGGCGCAGACCTCGTGCTCGACTACACGAGCGGTGAGCTCGAGCGCTTGCAGGCCGAGGTCGATGCCGTGTTTGACACGGTCGGGGGCGCGGGGCTCGACGCCGCTATTCGCGCGGCGAAGCCGGGCGCAAAAGTGGTGACCATCAACGGGCCGGTCGAGCCGAAGACGGCACTCGTCGATTTGCAACGCGGCCTGCTACTGGCGGCGTTGTTCTGGCTTGTCAGCTTTCGCATACGCCGCCTGGCACGCAGCCACGGCGTCAAGTACCGCTATTTCTTCATGCACCCGAGCGGCGACGATCTCGCGCAACTGGCGGCGATGCTCGAAGCGGGTGAGTTGCGCGTGATCATCGATCGGGTGTTTCCGTTCGATCAGATCACCGACGCTCTTGCCTACCTGCAAGGCGGTCGAGCGAAAGGCAAGGTAGTCGTGCGGCTGCGCGAAGAACTGCTGGCCTAAGCGGTACGCGCGAGCCTAACGAACCTGGTCGCGCGCCATCTGATTCCTGCGCCAGGCCGCGGGCGGCGCCCCGAACTCCTTTCGGAACGCGCGACTGAAAGCGGTGTCGGTCTGGTACCCCACGTCTTCCGCAACCCGCGCCACCGGCGTGTTGCCCCGAGAGAGCAGATTCGCCGCGAGCAGCATGCGCCACTGCGTGAGGTACTGCATCGGCGCGTTGCCCACCAAGTCATGGAAACGTTCGGCAAGCACCGACCTCGACGTGTTCGCCGCGCGTGCCAACTCTTCCAGCGTCCAGGCGTGCGCAGGATCCTTATGCATCGCACCCAATGCGGCACCGACGATTCGATCGCCGACGCCGGCGAGCCATCCGGTGCGACCTTCGTGCTGCTCGTTCATGTACATGCGCAGCACCTCGATGAAGAGCACCTCGGCCAGTTTGGCCAGCACGCCCGCGCCCCCAGGCCTGGGTGAACGCGCTTCAGCCAACGCGTAGCGCAGCGACGCTTCCAGCCAGATGCCGGCGTTCGATCCGCGCACGTTGACCCGCAGCAGCGACGGCAGCCCGCCGAGAAGCATCCGGGCCAGGCGCGCATCGCACGCCAGGTAGCCGCAGATAAGCCGCGTCGTCGTGCCACCACCGCCAAATGCGATGTAGCGTGGACGTCGCGTCAGCACAGCGTCCAGGCGTTTGCCTGCAGCCGGTGCAAGTCCGGGCTGCGAGGTCATGCGGTGCCCATCGCCCTGCGGGAAAACCACCGCGTCGCCGGCGACCAAACGCACGGGCGGCTGCTGCTCGCCCATCTCGACGTAACACTCGCCTTCGGTGATCAGGTGAAAGATCACGACTCGTTCGGCGCCGGGCTCCAGCATCGGCGCGGCGGAATCCGCATTTGGCGACTGATAACACCACGGTGCCGTGAAGCGGGCATGGATGAAGATGGCGCCCACCAGGCGCACCACGCGAAGGGTCTCCGACAACGCATCCATGTCCGCTGCGCTTTCCTAGTCTGCCAGCTCGACTTGTATCGTTGCCGGCATCGCGTTCTTCAGCGCGTGCTGCATCGGCGAACGGTGCAGGCCTTCTTCCACCACGGCGCGCAATTGCTCAGCTGATGTACCGGGCGCGGCGATACGTACGACGATTCGATAGTCGCTTGGTCCGGCTGATACACGTTTGCCATCAGCATCGGTCATGCCGAGCAGGCCACGGCTGTCCGAACGGCTGCCCACCTGCACCTCGAGCGTGGTGACGTCGACGCCGTCGGCCGCTGCGGCCATCGCGATGGTGGTGGCCGTGCACGACGCGATCCCGGCGCGAAACAACCAGCCCGGCGAGACGCGATCACCGGTGCCGCCGAGTTCGCACGGCATGTCGCTCGGGATCTGCGTGCCGTTTGCATGACTCGCGACGATGCGTGTACCGCTCTCCCAGCGCGCGCTCGCCGTTGCGTCGTCTTGAAGCGCTGCCTCGGGGCGGCGGCTGAAGACGGTTTGCGCGCGTTGCATTGCTGTGGCTACATCTGTTGCTGCCATGGTTGTGCTTTCCACATTCGCTCCCACCCTGGCCCTCCTCCGCAACGGGACGAGGGATGCGGCATTGTCGGCGCATGGCTGCGCCCAGCCAAGTGGCGCGCAGTCGGCCGGACGACCGGGCAGGAATTCAGGACGCGCTGCGAAGCACGCGGACGCCCGCTGCGAAGCCAGGACGATCGAGCAAACATCGGCGACGCGCGGACAGGACGCGGCGTGTGCCCGGCCAGCAGAGTGCTGCCTCCACAGCCGAAAGGAGCAGCGCGCATGAACGCACCCAACGATTTCACTGCATTGAAGAGCCGCCAACAGCTGACCTGGGCGAGCGGAGACTATGCCGTGATCGGCACCACGTTGCAGATGGTCGGCGAACAACTCGCCGAAGCCTGCGATCTGCGCTGGGATGAACGCGTGCTCGACGTCGCCGCCGGCAACGGCAACGCGACACTCGCGGCGGCGCGTCGCGGGTGCAAGGTCACGTCGACCGACTACGTGGCATCGTTGCTCGATCGCGGCGCTGAGCGAGCGAAGGCGGAGCGGCTCGACGTGAGATTCATGGTGGAAGACGCCGAGGCGCTTAGTTTCAACGACGGCAGCT
>DASQAE010000086.1:0-9168 GCA_035635915.1 Burkholderiaceae bacterium
CCAGGCCGACCGCAAGCAGGCGAGGTGCACCCGCGCCGTCGCCGAGCGGTGGCCCAAACGCCGCGACAACCAACACGAGCGTGCTGACGATCAGCACTCGGATCAGCGCCAGGTATTCGAGCGTGCGCCATCCCGGCGTGCGCTCCGCCGGCAGCGAACCAAAAAGACCCTCGGCTCGTACCAACGCGTTATCTCCCCGCTGTACGCAGCGAGGGCAACAGGCGCGTGGGCCAGGCTTGAGCGGATCGCTTCACGCTAGCCCGGACCGAGGCGGCGATGTTCGTCACTGCAGTACCAGCGGCCATTGCCGGCAAACGCCTCCGACTTTGGAACGTTCAAGCCGCAGACGTCACACGGGACCATGGGCTCCTGGCCGGTCTTCTTTTGCACGCTTGCATCGCGACGCTCGTCGGGCAGTCGCTGCTTGACATTCCACCAACGCCAGGCGAGGTAAACCACAAACCCCAGCAAAACCCAGAACAGGATTCGACCCATCGCTCTTCAAGCCCGATGCAGGATGACCTCGAGCACGAACCGGCTGCCGACGTAAGCGAGCAGGAGCATCACGAATCCGACCAGTGTCCAGCGCAGTGCGGTGCGGCCGCGCCAGCCGAAATAGTGCCGGCCGATCAGCAAGCCTGCGAACACCACCCAGGACGCGATCGTGAAGACCGTCTTGTGGTCGAAGCGCAGGGCGCGTCCGAAGAGTTGCTCCGAAAACAGCACGCCTGAGATCAAGGTCGCAGTCAGCAGCAGGAAGCCGGCCCAGATCAGGCGAAAGAGCAACCGCTCCATTGCGAGCAACGGTGGCACCTCGGCAAGGACGCGCCCAAGCGCAGACGAGTTGCTCCCGGCGCTGTGCAGGCTGCGATCCATCGTCGCCATCAGCACGGCATGCATCGCGGCGATGGTCAACAGACTGAACGCGGCGATTGCGATCACGATGTGCGCGCGAAAAGCCAACGTCTCACTCGCGGCCGCGATCTGGCTGCCGTGAAATAGCGCCGGCAACATCGCCGCTACGGCGGCCAATGGCAACACCATCACCAGCAGGCCGCGGATCGGCACCAGAAATCCCTCAGCCCATACGACAAGAACAGTGAACAGCAGCGTCGCCGACAGCGCATGCGCGAAACCAAAGCGCATTCCTCCGGCGTCAACCACGGCGCTTGCGAGTAAAGCCGCGTGCGCGGCTGCAAGCAGCGGCAGGAACCAGCGCGCATCACCACGGCTGCCCTTTTGCAGGCTGCGGTACATCGCCCAGGCGAGCGCGCCGTAGAGCACGCCGACGACGACGTGTGCTGAGACGTAAAATGCGGTCGACTCCACGCTCACCTATATAGCACGCAGGACTTGGCCCAGCCGCACCCTGCCGCCCCGAACCATGCTGGATGCACTCACCGACAAGCTCGCCCGCGTCGTCAAGACGATGCGAGGACAGGCCCGCCTCACCGAGGCGAACATGCAGGAAATGCTGCGCGAAATCCGCGTGGCGTTGCTGGAGGCGGACGTCGCTCTGCCTGTCGTACGCGATCTGATCGCCCGTATCAAGGAAAAGGCGCTTGGCGAAGAAGTTGTCGGCAGCCTCACTCCAGGGCAGGCGCTCGTTGGCCTCGTGCATCGCGAACTCACCGCAGTGATGGGTGGCGATCTGCCACCCGCCGCGCGTGACCTGAATCTGGCAACCCAACCACCGGCCGTATTGCTGCTTGCCGGCCTACAGGGCGCGGGCAAAACGACCACCGCCGCCAAGCTTGCGAAGTGGCTGATCGACGAGCGCAAGAAGAAGGTACTCACGGTCTCGGCCGACGTCTATCGCCCGGCGGCCATAGATCAGCTGAAAGCGGTCAGCGCCCAGGCAGGCGCCGAATTCTTTCCGACGACGACCAACGACAAGCCGGTCGAGATCGTGGCGCAAGCGCTCGACCATGCGCGGCGCCATTTCTTTGATGTCCTGATCGTCGACACCGCGGGTCGGCTCGCGATCGACGAGGCGATGATGCAGGAAATCGCTGCGCTCGAGGCGGCGGTGAAGCCGATCGAAACGCTGTTTGTGGTCGACGCAATGCTGGGACAGGACGCGGTGAACACCGCGAAGGTCTTTTCCGAGCGACTTCCATTGACCGGCGTGATCCTGACCAAACTCGACGGCGACGCGCGCGGCGGCGCAGCGCTGTCGGTACGTCATGTCACCGGCCGGCCGATCAAGTTCGTAGGCGTGGCGGAGAAAATTGGTGGCCTGGAGCGCTTCGATCCCGAGCGCATGGCCGGCCGGGTGCTGGGCATGGGCGACATCGTCGCGCTGGTCGAGGATGTCAAGAAGTCGATCGACGTCCAGGCGGCCGAAAAGTTCGCCAAACGCATGCAGGCCGGCGAACGCTTCGATCTCACCGACTTCAAGGAGCAGATCGGCCAGATGCGCAAGATGGGTGGACTCGGCGGCATGCTGGACAAGCTTCCGGCGCAGTTCGCACAGGCAGCGGGCAACGTCAATGAAAAAGACGCGGATCGGCAGATCCGCAGGGTCGAGGGCATCATCAATGCGATGACGCCGCTGGAGCGCGCGCGGCCGGAGCTGATCAAGGCTTCGCGCAAGCGCCGGATTGCAACCGGCGCAGGAGTGCCGGTTCAGGAAGTCAATCGCATGCTCAACCAGTTCGAGCAGATGCAGGCGATGATGAAGCAGATGAAAAAAGGCGGCTTCGCGAAGATGATGCGCGCGATGGGCGCCATGAAAGGCCTGGCTGGCGGCCTGCCGGGCTCGCCCAAGCGATAGCGCGAGGGGCATCAGGCCTGCGTGCGTGTCGGCGGCTGGTAGCTCCAGTTTGTCTTCCACGCGCCGATCACCGCGTCGGGATACTCGCTCCGGCCGCGACTGCCGTTGTAGCGGCCCAGAGCAAGAAACAGATCGCCGCCCTCGAGGTCGAGGTAGTGGCGCAGGATCACGCAGCCGTAACGCAGGTTGGCGCGCATGTCGAACAGCTTGCGTGCGTCCCCGTCACCGATCACCTTGGTCCAGAAGGGCATGACTTGCATGTAGCCGCGCGCGCCGGCAGTCGAGATCGCGTACTTGCGAAATGCGCTCTCGACCTGGATCAGTCCAAGGACGAGTTGTCGATCCAGGCCCGCGCGCGTTGACTCATAGTCAAGCGTGCGCAGGAAATCCAGCCGTGTCAGGTCATCGGCCTTGCGCGCGCGCAGTCGCTTCGACATTGCATCAAGCCAGTCGACGAAGCCCATGCGCCCTTCGTGCGTGTCGAAGTTGCGCACGGGTGGACGCGTGTCGGCAATCTGGGCCGCAAGCGCGTTGCGCACCGCATCGGCGAGCGGCTCGTAGATCTGCGCGCCGGCCCGCGTCCGCGGTGAAAAGCCGAGAAGAGGCGTGGCCGCCACCAGCGCCAGGATGCGCCGGCGCCGCGGATCAAGATGCCAGTTGGACCCAGCGCGCATCGTTGGAGACCACCGCAACCGCTGACCGCGACCGCCCCGGCGTCGCGAGGTCCGCTCAGGACGAGAGCCTGCCGCGGATGAACGGCAGCACGTCACCCACGGGAACAGGTGTGGTCTGCAGCGCCCGCCGGTCGACGTATTCGACCTTTCCGTCCTTGAGTCCGCGTTCGCCGACCGTGATCCGGTGCGGAACACCGATCAGTTCCCAATCCGCGAACATGGCGCCGGGTCGTTCACCGCGATCGTCGAGGATGGTATCGACACCGGCGTTGATCAGTTGCTCGTAAATGTGATCGGCGGCCTGCCGTACCGATTCGGATTGGCGATAGTTGACCGGACAGATCACCGCTTCGAACGGTGCGATTGCCGCCGGCCAGATGATTCCCTTTTCGTCGTGGTTCTGTTCAATCGCCGCGCCGAGCAGCCGCGTGATGCCGATGCCATAGCAGCCCATGACCATCGTTCTCGCTCGGCCCTCTTCATCGGTGTACACGAGTTTCATCGCCTCGGGATATGGCAGCCCTGCGAAAACGTGCCCGACTTCGATGCCGCGCTGGATAGCCAGTACGCCTTTGCCGTCCGGGGAAGGGTCGCCGGCGACCACGCTGCGAAGGTCGGCAACCTCGGGCTCGGGCAAGTCGCGTCCCCAATTTACCCCGGTGAAGTGAAAGTCCTCTTCGTTGGCGCCGGTGACGAAGTCGCTCATGTTGGCAACCGTGCGATCTGCAACGATGCGGATCGGGCGCCGTGCGCCGATCGGGCCAAGGTAACCTGGCTTGCAGCCGAAAGTCGTACGAATCTCGGCTTCAGTTGCGAAGCGGAACCCATCCTTCAAGCCTGCAACCTTGCCGGCCTTCACTTCGTTCAACTCGTGATCGCCGCGCAAGAGCAGAAGCCAGATCGCCGCATCGGCAGGCTTGGCGCCGGCGCCAGGCTGGTCCGCGGCGAGCACAATCGATTTCACCGTGCGCTCGAGTGGTATCCCCAGCAATTGCGCCACGTCCTCGCATTTTTCCTTGCCTGGCGTCGGTGTCTTGCGCATCTGCTCGGTCGGCGGCGCGCGGCGGGTTATCAATGGCAACGCTTCCGCCAGTTCGACGTTTGCTGCGTAGTCCGACGTGGGGCAATACGCGATTGCGTCCTCGCCTGTGTCGGCGATCACCTGAAATTCGTGGCTGGCCTTGCCGCCGATATTGCCCGTGTCCGCGGCAACCGCACGGAACGAGAGCCCCATACGCGTGAAGATGCGGCCGTATGCGTCATACATCGCCTGGTAGCTGCGCATCGCGGATTCGTCGTCGCGGTCGAACGAATATGCATCCTTCATCGTGAACTCACGCCCGCGCATGACACCGAAGCGCGGGCGGCGTTCGTCGCGGAACTTGGTCTGGATGTGATAGAAGTTGAGCGGCAGTTGCTTATAGCTTTTCAGCTCTTCGCGCACGATGTCGGAAATCACTTCTTCGGACGTCGGCTGAACCACGAAGTCGCGCTCGTGCCGATCCTTCAGCCGCGCCAGTTCGGGTCCCATCTTGTACCAGCGACCCGATTCCATCCACAACTCGGCGGGCTGAATCACCGGCATCAACAGTTCGATCGCGCCGGCGCGGTTCATCTCTTCGCGCACGATGCCCTCGATCTTGCGGATCGAGCGCAAACCCATGGGAAGGTAGCTGTAGATTCCGGCGGCCAGCTTCTTGATCATGCCGGCACGCAACATCAGCTGGTGACTGACCACCTCGGCATCGGCAGGAGCCTCTTTCAGCGTGGAAACAAAGAACTTGGAGGCTCGCATTCCGTGGCTTTTCCGCGGTCGCACTTGGAAAAGGCGGCCATATAATCGGCCGCAGATGATATAGGTTCAGGTGTTGGCATGCTTGACAAGGAAGGCTATCGCCCGAATGTCGGCATCATCCTGCTGAATCACCGCAACGAGGTCTTCTGGGGCAAGCGCGTCAAGCAGCACTCATGGCAATTCCCGCAGGGCGGGATCAAACACGGCGAGTCTCCCGAGCAAGCGATGTTTCGCGAGCTGTACGAGGAGATAGGGCTCAAGCCCGAACACGTGAAGATCGTCGCACGCACGCGGGAGTGGTTGCGCTACGACGTGCCCGACCAGTGGATCCGGCGTGATCTGCGGGGAAACTATCGGGGTCAGAAGCAGATCTGGTTTTTGCTTCGCATGATCGGTCGCGACTGCGACGTATGTCTGCGCCGCAGTGAGAAACCGGAATTCGACGCGTGGCGCTGGCACGCGTATTGGGTGCCGCTCGATTCGGTGATCGAATTCAAGCGCGACGTCTATCAGCAGGCACTGGCCGAACTCTCGCGTTTCGTGTTTCGGGGCGGATGGCGGCAAGGCCACCTGGTGCACATTCGACCCGGCGAAGAATCGACCGACAAGGCCGAGAACACGGCGCCTGAATAACAGTCGCCGCGCTAGGTCAGCACCAGGTTGTCGCGGTGGATGAGCTCCGGCTCCTCGATGAATCCAAGCACTGCTTCGATCTCCGCGCTTGGACGGCGCGCGATCTGGCGCGTTTCCGCGCTGCTGTAGTTGACGAGACCGCGCGCGATCTCGCTGCCCTGCGGATCCAGGCAAGCAATTACGTCGCCACGCGCAAACTCGCCCTGCACCTCCGTAACGCCGATCGGCAGCAGGCTTCTGCCCCCGCTGCGCAGCGCGCGCGCCGCGCCGGCATCGATCACGATGCGGCCTTTTAACTGCAGGTGATCCGCCAGCCACTGTTTGCGTGCAGTCAGGACCGGCACTGCGGCAACAAGTTGCGTTCCGACCGACTCGCCGCGTGCGAGCCGCAACAAGACCTCCGGTTCGCGCCCCGAAGCGATGATGGTGTGCGCACCGCTGCGTGCCGCGCGCTTGGCGGCAAGCACCTTGGTAATCATGCCGCCGCGCGCGATACCGCTGCCAGCACCACCAGCGATCGTTTCCAGTTGCACATCACCAGCGCGTCCGTGCTCGATCAACGTGGCGTTCTGATCGTGCCGCGGATCACTCGAAAACAGTCCGCGCTGATCGGTGAGGATCACCAGGACGTCGGCTTCGACCAGGTTCGTCACCAGCGCGCCAAGCGTGTCGTTGTCACCGAACTTGATTTCGTCGGTCACGACGGTGTCGTTCTCGTTGATCACGGGCACGACACCGAGATCGAGCAGCGCGAACAGGGTCGATCTCGCGTTGAGATAGCGCGCGCGATCTGCCAGGTCGGCATGCGTCAACAGCACCTGCGCACTATGCAGGCTGCGTTCACGAAAGCTGCTCTCATACGCCTGCGCAAGGCCCATTTGTCCGACCGCGGCGGCTGCCTGCAGGGCATGAATCTGGTGCGGACGCGTGGTCCAACCGAGCCTTTGCATTCCTTCGGCGATTGCGCCGCTCGAAACCAGGATCACCTGTTTGCCGAGCTTGCGCAGCTCTGCGATCTGCTCCGTCCAGCGGGCGATGGCTGCAAGGTCGAGACCGCGCCCATCGTTCGTAACGAGCGTGCTGCCGACTTTGATGACGACGCGACGCGCGGCGGCGACGGCGGCGAGCGTGCTCATCGGCGCACTGGCTCGTCACTCGTCTGCACCGACCGCCGCGAAACGGGGGTCGCTGGGATCGGTTAACGCCTCCGCGCCGGTTTGTTCGAACAGAAAGCGCTGCACCGCCCACATCAGATCGCGGCAACCCTCACGCGTCACGCCTGAAATCGCAAATACGGGTGCCTTGGTTCGCAGCCGGCGCCGGACCTGCTCGACCACTTCCTGCCGCCGCTCGGGATCGATCAGGTCGATCTTGTTCAAGACGATCCAGCGCGGCTTGCGGAACAACGCGGGATCGAATTTCTTCAACTCGGCGCCGATGGCGCGTACCTGCTTGACTGGATCGATCGCGGCATCGCTTGGCGCGATGTCGACGATGTGCAACAGGAGCCGCGTGCGCACGAGATGGCGCAGGAATTGGTGACCGAGTCCCGCCCCCTCTGCCGCACCCTCGATCAGGCCCGGAACGTCCGCGATGACGAAACCTCTATCGGCTTGCATCCGAACCACACCGAGATGCGGGTGCAGTGTGGTGAACGGATAGTCCGCGACCCGCGGCCTGGCGTTCGAAACCGCCGCGATCAACGTCGATTTGCCTGCGTTCGGCGCGCCGAGCAAGCCGACGTCGGCCAGCACCTTGAGTTCCAGACGCAAGCGGCGGCGCTCGCCCGCTTTGCCAAGTGTTCGCTGACGCGGCGCACGGTTGGTGCTGGACTTGAAGTGCAAATTTCCGAGCCCGCCAGCGCCACCTTGTGCAAGCGTGAAGCGCTGCCCGTCAGTCGACAGATCGGTCAATTGGGCGCCCGATTCTTCTTCAAAGACCACGGTTCCGACCGGCATGCGCAGGACAACATCGGCGCCTGCGGCACCGTAACAATCCGCGCCGCGTCCGTTCTCGCCATTGTCAGCCTGGTGGCGGGGCAGGTAGCGATAGTCGATCAGGGTGTTGATGTTTCGGTCCGCGATCGCGATGACGCTGCCACCGCGACCTCCATCACCACCGTCCGGTCCGCCCTTTGGGATGAATTTTTCGCGCCGAAACGAAGCGCAGCCATCGCCGCCGTCGCCGCCCCACGCTTCGATCCGCGCTTCGTCGATGAACTTCATCACAATCCATGCCGCAAACGAAAAGCCCTGCCTGGGCAGGGCTCGTCAGTTCCCGCCTGACCTCGCTCAGGCCGGCGCCACGACGCTCACGGTCTGGCGGTTGTTCGGTCCATGAACGGCAAACGTCACTTTGCCGTTTACCAGCGCGAACAGGGTGTGGTCGCGCCCCATGCCGACGTTTTCTCCGGCGTGAAAGCGCGTGCCGCGCTGACGAACGATGATCGATCCTGCGTTGATCGCCTCGCCGCCGAACACCTTGACGCCTAGCCGTTTCGCCTGCGAATCGCGCCCGTTGCGCGACGAACCGCCTGCCTTTTTGTGTGCCATCGTGATCCTCGCTACGCGGCGCACCCAAATGGGAGCGCCGGCTGGATGTTTTTCAGTTGATTGCGTCGATGCGCAGTTCGGTGAAGTTCTGCCGGTGACCAGCGTGCTTCTGAAAGTGCTTGCGCCGGCGCATCTTGAAGATTCGCAGTTTGTCGTGCCGGCCATGCGCAAGCACGGTGGCGGTCACCGCGGCGCCCGACACCAGCGGCGTGCCGATGCGCACGTCGGCACCGTCGCCAACCGCAAGCACCTCGGTCAGCGTCACCACGCTGCCGACTTCCGCGCCGATGGATTCGACGCGTACCTTTTCGCCGGCGACGACGCGATATTGCTTGCCGCCCGTCTTGATCACTGCATACATGGCTTGCTCCACTCCGCTGGCTTGCGCAACCGATCGCTTCTTTCCTGCTGCCGTTGCTTCCTGTTGCTTCGGCTTCCCTCGGAAGTTGCCGCGCGGGGTTGGGGGAGGTTTGGAAAGCCGAGCATTATCCCAAGCATCGCGCCCGAGAGTCAAACCCGCGGCCAAACGGCCGGGTCATCAGGGGTGCGAACCTATAATTCGCTCGCCGCGCCGGGACGCAAGCCCGATCCAACACAAGACGATGAACCAACCCGCCACCATTCAACCTGTCCCGCAGAACGCTCCCCCGCGTGACGCCGCGCGCGTCCTGGCCCCGGTCACCAAGGACATGCAGGAGGTGGACACGGTTATCCGCAACCGGCTGGATTCGGATGTGT
>DASQAE010000087.1:0-2791 GCA_035635915.1 Burkholderiaceae bacterium
ATACGTCGACGCCGTCACGTCGCGGCAAGCCGTTCCCGTTGGTCGCCTCGATCGAGGCCGCACGCAACGACCGCCACAGCGCGTCGCTGGTGCTGCTGGAGGGCCGGGCGTATCAGTTGGTGGTGGTGCCGGTCCTGGCGCCCGTACCGATCGGTTGGGTCGCGCTTGGCATTCAGATCGACGACGAACTCGCGTCCGACCTGCAAAAGCTGACCGAATTGCAGGTGTCGTTCTTCGACTTCCAGGCCGGCCGCGAACCGCGCCTGATCGCGTCGACCCTGGTGCCCTCGGCGCGGCAGCCACTGACCGACCTGATGAAGATTCCGCAACGAGCCGGCGCCGAGCGTCTGCAAATGCGCCTGGCGGGCGACGAATACGAAAGCCGCCTGGTCGGCATCGACGTCGGCGCGACCGGCCGCATCCTTGCGGTGTTGCAGCGGCCGCTCGACGAGGCGCGTGCCACGTTCGAACAGTTGCGCGTGTTCCTGATGCTGCTGGCGGCAGTGAGCATTCCACTTGCAGTCCTGGGCAGCTACCTCATCGCACGCTCGATCACGCAACCTCTCTCCGAACTGACCCGCGGCGCCCTGCGCATGCAAGGCGGCGATTATTCGGCGCCGATCGCTGCAAAAAGCCACGACGAGATCGGCCTGCTCGCCGGCAGCCTTAATCACATGCGCGAGGGCATCGCGCGGCGCGAACGCGAGATCTTGCGCCTGGCGTATGAGGACGGTCTTACGCGCCTGCCGAACCGTGCGCTGCTGCTCGATCGGTTGGACCAGGGGCTGCGCACCGCAAGCCGCCGGTCCGAACCGTTGACCGTGATGGTGCTCGACCTGGACCGTTTCAAGGAGATCAACGACATGCTCGGCCACATGGCGGGCGACGTCGTGCTCAAGCAGGTCGCCGCGCGCTTGCAGGCAGTGCTGCGCGACTCGGACACGGTCGCACGCCTGGGCGGCGATGAATTTGCGCTCGTTTTGCCGATGGCCGATACCGATCTGGTACGCGTGGTGGCGCGGCGCATTGCGCTCGCGCTGCGCACGCCGGTCGAGTTCGAAGGCCAGCCGCTCGACGTGGCCGCGAGCATCGGCAGCGCGATTTTTCCGCAGCACGGCGAGGACGCCGGCACGCTGATCCGCCATGCCGATGCGGCGATGTACGTGGCCAAGCGCAACAACACCGGGCATGCGTTCTACGACCCGAGTTATGACGTCGGTCAGCGCGAGCACCTTTCATTGCTCTCCGAATTGCGCCGTGCGGTCGAAGAGAGCCAGCTGCGCGCTTATTACCAGCCGCAGATCGACCTTGCGACCGGGAAGGTGCGCGGCGTCGAGGCACTGGTGCGCTGGCGCCATCCGACGCGCGGGCTGCTGGCGCCGGTGGAATTCATGCCCTACGCGGAACAGACCGGCTTCGTGCGTGTCGTCACGCGCTGGATGCTGGCGGTCACGGTGCGTCAATGCGGCAAGTGGGCGGCGCAAGGTATGCCGCTGCAGGTGTCGGTCAACATCTCCGCGCGCGACCTGATGAACCGGGAACTGCCATATGTGGTCGCAGACCTGTTGCGTGTTCACTCGGTGCCGCCGCATCTGCTGTGCCTTGAGATCACGGAATCGAGTTTCATGGAAGATCCGAAACACGCGCAGGCGACGCTGCAGCAGCTCGACGGGCTCGGCATCGAGCTGGCGATCGACGACTTCGGCACCGGGTTTTCATCGCTGGCCTACCTGAAGAAACTGCCGGTGACCGTGCTCAAGATCGAACGCGCCTTTGTGATGGGCATGGCCGAAGACAAGGATGACCGTGTGATCGTGCGTTCGACGATCGAGCTGGCGCACAACCTTGGCCTGCGGGTAGTCGCCGAAGGCGTCGAAAACGAAGCCTGCCTGCAACAGTTGCGCGAGCTTGGTTGCGACTTCGTGCAGGGTTACCTGGTGAGTGGCCCGCTGCGCCGCCGGACCCTGGAAGCGTGGCTGCTCGAATCGTCCTGGGGCCTTGGCAAAACGAGCGAAGAAGTCATCGAAGCCGCCGAATAGGCGTTGACGCGAATTGGCGCGCGGCAGGTTCAGCGCAACAAGCGCAGCGCCGCCGCACGGAACGCCTGTGCTTCGGCGTCGGGCGACACCTCGCGCGCAAGACGCTCGATCAATTCGGTCCAGGTTTTAAAGCCCGCCTCCATCTCCTGATCGACCAGCAGGCCGCCGATCGGGCCGACGTAGTCCACCATCAACCTGCGCAGCTGGCCGATGGCAGCGCTGCGCCGGGTGTCCTCGACCGGTCGCGCGCGCGTCGCGGTGCCAAGGTCGCTGTGCGGGCGCGTCGTCGGCGGAGCATCGCTGCGCATGGGTACCGTATTCGGCCCGCTTGCCGCAGGCAGGCTGGCGAGGCCCGTGCCGAGAACAGTGGCGAGCATCTGCATCAGCAGGTCCTGCGGCGGCAGATCGTCGTGGCGCTCAGCCACCAGGCCGCGAGTGAAACTCGCGGAGGCCGACTGCGTTGTGGCGAGCCGCGACAGCGCTTCGCCGCCGCGGCGCATCGCGTACGAAACGTGCACGATTTCTCCTGCGGCCAGGCCGATGCGCACCTGGTGTCCCTGCATCGTGCGCGCGAACAGCATGCCGGTGTTGGAAGCGGCGACCAGGACTTGCAGCAGTTCGAATGGAGTCATAGCTGTACAGAAAAGCTCACCGCTTCTCGGTCAGCCTGGTCAGGGCTATGCGCAGGCTCTTGGTCATGCGCTCGATCGAACGAGCGAGCGCGCCGATTTCATCGGAGCGGATGGCCTCCT
>DASQAE010000088.1:0-3593 GCA_035635915.1 Burkholderiaceae bacterium
GGACGAGGTCGAGATCGCCGAGGCTCTTTTCGGCTGCCTGCAGCACGCCGCGTGGCCGAATCCGCTGGGCGAGGCCGAAGTGGCAGCGCTGCGCTTGATGCTCGGTCTGCCGGGCATGACGACGCAACACGACCAAACTGCGCCGCAGGAGTCGCCTCCCGCGGCACCGGCGGTGGTCGATGCGCGCGCCCTCGATCTGCCGGCGCAGCAACAGATCGATCCCGAACATCTCGCACTGCTGGCAAACGAGTTTCCGCCGATGCTGGCCGCGATGCGCGCCGAGCTCGATGCTGCTCGCAGCGACGTCGCAGCACTCGAGGCAGTTGCCGATCTGTTCGAACGCGGCGCCAACGCGGTGGAGGTGGCCGGCCTGGTCGCCCTGCGCCACGTGCTGGCGCACGTCGGTGCGCGCATACGCGCAGCGGCCCCGGGTCTCTCCAATGAGCAACACGCGTGGCTTGCCGACTTTCCGCAGCGGGTGCGTGCGTATCTCGCAGCACCGATGGATCCGTCAGCCGCATCGGCGATGATCGAGTCGTTGCTCGAGGGCGGCGAATGGATGGCACTGCCGCCGCAGGTCGCCGCCGATCTGGAGCAGGCGCTGCCGCGCGTGACTCTGGTCGCCGATTCCAGCGGCCCGCAGCGAGCGAAAGAAGCGACCGCCGAGTTGGTATCGCTCGTTATTCCCGGCGACATCAACCCCGAACTGCTGGAAGGCCTGCTGTCCGAACTGCCCGTGCAGAGCGCCGAATTTGCGGCCGCCATGCAGCGCGTCGCGTCCGGTTCGGCGTCGATGTTCGATCTCGATGTGGCCAAACGCGCAGCGCATACGCTCAAGGGCGCAGCGCACACGGTCGGGGTGCAGGGGATCGCCAACCTGACCCATCACGTCGAAGACATCCTGATCGCGCTCACCAAACACGGCCGCATGCCGCCGCGCGACCTGGCCGAAACCCTGGTCGGCGCGGCCGATTGCCTGGAGGCGATGAGCGAAGCCGTGCTCGGTGTCGGTCCCGTACCGCACGACGCGCAACAGACACTCCAGCATCTGCTCGACTGGGCTAACCGCATCGACGTCGACGGCTTGCCCGAAGACGACGCGCAGGGGGACACCGTCGCAGCGCACGCAGATGCGCCGTCGACCGCGACCTCGACCGCCGAAGCGTCGACTGCCACGGAGACCACGGCCGAGCCGAACACGCACGCGGCGGTGCCGGAAAACACGCTGCGCCTGCCGGCGAGCCTGGTCGACGAGTTGTTGCGCCTGGTGGGCGAAACGATGATCGCCAACACCCAGATCAAGGAGCAGCTGCGCCTGTCGGTCGAGCACACGCGCGCGGTGACCAAGCAGAACACGGCGCTGCAGGAACTTGCGGGCGAACTGGAACAACTGGTCGACGTGCGCGGCGTGACCGCACCGCTCGGCATCGCGAAGCAGAATGGCGACTTCGATGCGCTGGAGTTCGATCACTTCAACGAATTGCACACGGTTTCGCGCCGCCTGATCGAGGCGGCGACCGACTCGCGCGAGCTGTCGCTCGCAGGCGAACAGCGCCTCGGAACGTTGGCCGACCTGCTCGACGGGCAGGGCCGGCTTGCGATCGAGAATCAGAACGTCGTGATGAAGACGCGCATGGTGCCGGCGTCGAGTGTGGTTTCGCGCCTGCAACGCAGCGTGCGTCAGACCGCTCGCCTGCTCGACAAGCGGGTTGAACTGGATGTCACAGGGGCACACACTGCCATCGACAGCCAGGTACTGAACGGGCTGGTCGATCCGCTGATGCACCTGCTGCGTAATGCGGCCGATCACGGCATCGAGGATGCCGATGTGCGTGCCGCGCACGGCAAACCCGCCGTCGGACGCATCACGTTGGGATTTGCGCGCGAGGGCACCTCGGTGCTGGTACGCGTGACGGACGACGGCGCTGGTCTCGACCTGGCGCGCATCCGCGCCAAGGCGGAGAGCCGCGGTCACCTCGTCCAGGGACAACCTGCGACGGACGACGAGGTTGCGCGCCTCATCCTGCTGCCGGGTTTTTCCACACGCGAGGATGCGACCCACGTCTCCGGCCGTGGCATCGGCATGGACGCGGTCTACACCAAGGTGCAGGCGCTCAAGGGCACGCTGCGCCTGCATACTGCGCCGGGCCGCGGATTGACGGTCGAGATGCGACTGCCTGCATCCTTGATGACCACGCACGGATTGCTGGTCCGGCACAACGACCAGATGCTCGCGATCTCGAGCTACGGCATTCACGACATCCGCTACGTCACGCGCGACCAGGTGCGTGCGCTCGGCAACGGGCAGGTCTACCAGGAGGGAACGCAGGTCTACGAGCTGCACCGGCTCGATGCGCTGCTCGGCCGCTCGACGCAACGCGACGAGCGCGATTGGTTCCCGGCGCTGCTGGTGCAGACCGACAGCGGCCCGTTGCGCGCCGTGCGCGTGCACGAGGTGCTCGACAGTCAGGAGGTCGTCGTCAAAGGTCTGGGACGTTACGTGCCCCGACCGCAGGGCGTCGTCGGCGTGACGATTCTCGGTGACGGCAGCATCGCGCCCGTGCTCGATCTGCCGCAACTGCTGCGCGCACCGCAGCGTGCCGCGCGCGTCGCCGCGACCGCGGTTTCGACCAGCACCAGTGCGCATTCGCCGGTCGAGGCGCGACGTTCGGCGCTCGTCGTTGACGACTCGTTGTCGGCGCGGCGCGCGGCGGCGCAATTCATGCGCGACGCGGGCTTTAGCGTGCGCACCGCAATCGACGGCATCGAGGCTGCGGCGCTGATTGAAAAGCAGGTGCCGGACATCATCCTGGTCGACATGGAAATGCCGCGCATGAACGGGCTGGAATTCACCACCCACGTGCGCACACGCGAAGCGACGCGCCATGTGCCGATCATCATGATCACGTCGCGCTCGACCGAAAAACACCGGCGCCAGGCCGAAGGCGTCGGTGTCAACGTGTACCTGACCAAGCCATTTTCCGACGGCGAATTGCTCGATCACGTCGAGCGGCTGACCGCGGCCGCGCCGGTGCGAGCTTGACCATGGACGGCCCGTCGCATTCCGCGCATCTGGTGTTGCTGCATTTCGGCCGCACCCGCGTCGCGCTGACGCAGCGCGCAGTGCGGTCGCTCGAAGCCGCCGCCGACGTTGCATTCACAGCGACAGTGCCCGGCGCGCTGGGCACCATCGCGGCTGGCGGATCGCACTGGCCGGTATACGCACTCGACGAAGAACTCGCGCCGCTGCGTGACGTGCCGCGCCAGCGCCGCATCTGCGCGCTGCTCGCGACCGATACCGGACTCATCGGACTGTTGTGTGACGAAGCACAGGTGTTGCAACGTCAAGGCCTCTCAGCCTATCCGCTGCCGCTCGTCATGCGCCGCGCCGGCACACCGCTGGAAGGCGTGCTGCAAACGCCCGACGGCGTTGCACTGCTCTCATCGGCGCCCGCGCTCGCCGCGGTGGTGGGTGTTGATGCTGCTGCCGCGCCGCCTCGTGCAATGGAGATCGCGTGAGTCGGGCCGGCGCTTGGCTGCTGACCCTCGGCACCCATCGCGCCGCGGTCGGCGTGCGCGAACAGGTGCACTTG
>DASQAE010000089.1:0-4838 GCA_035635915.1 Burkholderiaceae bacterium
TGAATACATACAGTCCAAGCAGCACCTGTTTCCAGCGCACGAGAGTGTGGATCCAGCGATAGGGCAGCAGTCCGCGCAGGCTGCGCGCTATTGGGTCCGCGGATGGGCGTGCGACGACCCAGGTCGGCGACCGCTGCACCATCGTCACATGTGCCGCTTCCGGTGCGAGCGCCGGTACCAGCGTCATCGCGGTTGCGCCGCTGCCGATCACGACGACGCGCTTGCCCTTCCACTCGATATCGTCAGTCCACTGTTGCGGATGCACGATGCGGCCGCCGAAGCGTTCGATGCCTTCGAACTCAGGGGTGTAGCCGGCGTCGTAGCGGTAGTAGCCGCAGCAAAGGAACAGGAAATTGCAACTGATGCGCAGCGCCTCGGCGTTTGTGCCGCGGGTGACCTCCATCGTCCAGCGCGCATCACGCGACGACCACGACGCGCGCGCCACCTTGTGGTCGTAGCGGATCATCCGGTCCACATGGTGTTCCGCCGCGGTCTCGCGCAGGTATTGCAGGATTGCCGGACCCTCGGCGATCGCCTGCGCCTGCTTCCAGGGGCGAAACGCATAACCGAGCGTGTACATGTCGGAGTCCGAACGCACACCGGGGTAACGGAACAGGTCCCACGTGCCGCCCGAACGGTCACGCCCTTCGAGGATCACGAAGCTGCGACCAGGGCAGCGCGCGCGCATGTGGCACGCGGCGCCGATACCCGACAGACCGGCACCGACGATCAACAGGTCGACATGTTCCATTTCGTAACCGTACAAGAAATCGCGCGCCGATCGTAGGGGCGTTGTCGGGTTCGGCAGCGATTTTCCGATTGTTCCCGGTGGCGCTTATTCCGTGGCCACGATGGTCTCGTTCGGCCGGTGTCCTGCAGGAAAGGGACAAACCGCGTCGATTCCTGCTGTCTATGCGAAGTCGCACCGGGTCCGACCGCGTATCGCGGCGGCCCGCAGCTGAGATTCCACGAGAGTCTTTCGCTGCCTTGGAAGTGGGCGAAACCGTCCGACCTGCCTGAAGCGCACTGCGCCGTGACGCTCACGCGTGATCGACGCTAGCCGCGCCCGACAACGGGAATTCGCGCGGCTGGCGACTGAAGTCGGGCGCGCCTGCATCCGAAACCATGCAAGGCGGCGTACCTGTATCCGTCGCTCTCGGAGGCCGAATGAAACGCAGCCATTCCGATGATCCGTCGCCCGGCGAGGGCACCGGGCCGCAGGACGTCGCAAGCAGTGCAACCGAAACAACGTCGGTGGCCGCGGTTGAAGGTGAAAGTGCCGATGCTCTTTTCACCGCCTTGTACGACGAGCTGCGCCGGCTGGCGCGTCGCGTGCTCTGGCGCAACGGCGTGCGCGACATCCTCGGCACCACGACCCTGGTGCACGAGGTCTGGCTGGATTTCAGCGGACGGCCGCGGTTGGCGTTCGAAGATCAAGGTCGATTTCTCGCTTATGCGACCCGTACCATGCGCGGCCTCGTGATCGATCGCGTGCGTGCGCGACGTGCTCAGAAGCGCGGCGGCACGCTGATCATCACCTCGCTCGACGCCCACACTGCCGAACCGGTCACGGAGCCGCAACACCTGCAGCGGATCAGCGATGCGCTGGACGAGCTGGCGACCGTCGAGCCGGAGCTGGCCAAAGTCGTGGACCTGAAATTTTTCTGCGGTTTCACGTTGGGCGAAGTGGCGAACATGCACGGTGTCACTGAGCGCACCGTGCAGCGGCAGTGGAAAAGAGCACGGCTTCTGCTCTATCACGCGATGCTGCAGAACTGAAGGCGTGAGGTGCCGTGTGGCCACCAGCCGGCGCGCGGTGTCGTCTTTTCATCTGAGTTTGCGATCTCCAGGGGTCGCCTTAGCAGCGCGACAACGCAACGGGTTGTCACTGCGTCTGTGTTTCCCAATCGATCAATGTTCGGCGCCGTCGGCTTGCCCCGTGGCGTCGACAACCTCTGGAGCAAGGGCGGCGTCGTCTACCCGATGCCGATCCGTTGATCCATCCCTCCCCCACTTTTTCTGGAGACGCAATGAAACGAACGGTAATTCTCTCGTCCCTGCTTCTGATCGCCGCCGCGTGTGGCACGGCCGTGCCCACCGCGCAGCAGGTTCCGGACAATCTGAAGCCCGGCGATACCGAGGTGATCCTGGGTTCGGTCGGCGCACGCGGAGTGCAGATCTACGAGTGCCGCGTCAAAGGCGGCGACTCGCAAGCGACGGAATGGGTGTTCGTGGCGCCCGAAGCCGACCTGTTTGTTCATGGCAAGGTGGTGGGCAAACACTATGCGGGTCCGCACTGGGAAAGCGCTGACGGCAGCAAGGTCGCGGGCGTCGCAAAGGCGCGCGCAGATGCGCCACATGACGGGACGATTCCGTGGTTACTGCTGGCAACCAAGTCCGTTGGCCCGGTTGGCTCGTTTGCCAAGGTGACCAGCATTCAGCGCCTCAATACCGAAGGTGGTGCCGCACCGGACGCCGCCCAATGTACGGCGGCGTCAGTAGGGCAGCGGGCGCGGGTCTCTTACACCGCCGACTACGTGATGTTCGGCGGCAAGTGATCTTCACACGCCGCCGGTAGCGTTACCCCGCGCCGCGCTCAATGTTCGCGCGCAACGAGTGCGAACGCGCGCAGCGCGGATCCCGTTCCCCCGCGCACCTTCAGCGGCGGCGTGACAACCGTGAACTCGTAGGCGCGTGCGGCGGACAGTTCCTCGAGGTTCAGGTTCTCGATGATGAAGATCCCTGAATCCGCGATGAGCCGCATGTGGACCGGGAATACCTGGAACTTCGGCGTAAGCGTGATCGGCGGGCGCTGCTCGAAGGTAAGCGTGTCGTCGCCGACGACACGGGCGCCGACGCCGATCAGGAACTCCGCTGCATCGAGTCCGGGTCCGGGCGAGTTTGCGCCGGCGTAGATGTCCGGGTGCGCGGCGAAATACGGTCCCCAGCCGGTACGAATGAACACCGTGTCGCCCTTGCGCAGCTGCACATGCTGATGCCGTGCCGCATCGCGCAGGTGTTTCGCGGTGATCTCGAACGTCGCCGGAAGCGGACTCGAGTCACCCTGCACCAGACGTGCGACATCAAGCAGCACACCGCGATTGATCAACAAGTCGTTCGGGAACCGGTCGATCGCAAGCGGCGCACCGACACCGCTTGCGCCGATTCCGTCGGGATTCGAGGTGGTCGCCGCTGCATCCAGGCCGCCGAAGACCCGGCCGTCGCGGCCGATGTGTCCGAGGGCGTCGATGCTCGGCGCGCCGTGCTGGCCGCTCCAATGCATGACCTCCGCCGCGAACGAAAGCTGGTTGTCATCATTGAATGCGCCGCGTGTGTTGGCGTGCGTGGCCACGAGCTCGAAGCTGTACGGCGGATTTACCGACGCGATCGGCGAGTGCTTGTCCCACGTGTGCGAAAGGTCGATGACGCGCGCATGGCGGATCACCTGCCACAACGCCGCGCTGGCGCCACCGCCGCGATCGTTGTCGTGCTCGTCGTTATCGTGGGCCAGGATCAGCGTGCTCGGCACGAACAGCAGCGCGCCGGCGACGACTGCCGCGGCGGCGCGCGCGGGCCAGCGACGGGACAAACAGCCGTTCACGACTTTGATCCGGTTCATCGCGTTCTCCTCCCTGAAGGGGCGGCCATTCTTGCCTTACGGTCATGGGCGGTCAAGGCAGGCCGCAACGTTTTCCCGATTCCGGGTGCCGCTGCGCTCGGCCGCGACTGACGCCGGCCCAGCGTGGCTGCCCAGCCGTCAGCCCACTTTCCCAACGGCACGAGCAGTGCAAGCAGCTGGCCGCCCGATTCACTCAGAAGGTAACCGGCGCTGCCGACTTCGACCAGGCCGGCGGCACGCAGATCCTTGAGGCGCGCGTTCAGGATCGACGGCGACACATCGTCGAGATCGGAGCGCAAGGCGCGGAACGTGGCAACGCGCGCATCGCGCAGTTCCCACAACAGGCGCAAGGTCCAGCGGCGGCTGAGCAGATCGAGCAACGCCATCACCGGCCGTCCGGTTCTGGAGCCGCGCACCGGCCGGCCGGGCAACGGCGTGCCGCGCTTCGCTCCTTTTTTGCCAGCGCCGCCTTTGTTCATCGATGGTGCCACCCAGTTGCGCTACCAAAAGCGTAGCATTGGCATCCATGCTACGTTTTTCGTAGCACACGCTGGTTTGCGTTGGAGGCCCCATGCCCGCTTTGTCCGTTGCACCACCCGCGCCGCGCATCGCGCCGCTGGAGCCGCCGTTCGATGCGCCGACGCAGCAGCGGCTGGAAAAAATGACCCCGCCGGGCGCCCCCAACATCCTGGCGCTGTTGCGCGTGCTCGCCATCAATCCGGTGCTTGCCGAGCGCATGACCGGGTGGGGCGCATACCTGCTTGGTCGCCATGCCACGCTGCCGTTGCGCGAGCGCGAGGTGGTAATCGACCGCGTATGCGCGCGCTGCGGGGCGGAGTACGAGTGGGGCGTGCACGTGGCGGCCTTCGCGCAGAGCGCCGGCTTCACGCCACAACAAACCGCCGCCATCGCGCGAGCCGATGGCGACCTGTCATGTTTACCGGTGCGCGACCAGTTGCTGGTCAGGATGGTCGATGAGCTGCACGAACGCTGCGACGTGTCCGACGCACTGTGGGCCGAGCTGGCGGGAGAGTGGACGGCGCCGCAGCTGATCGAACTGTTGGTGCTCGCCGGGTGGTATCGCGCGATTTCGTACGTGTGTCGCGTGGCGCGCGTACCGCCGGAGGACTGGCAGGCGCATTTCGCCGCGAATTGAAGTACGGCCGTCGTTGAGGCTGCGGTTCGCGTATCACGTTCCGCGTTTGCGCGAAAAACGCTC
>DASQAE010000090.1:0-2074 GCA_035635915.1 Burkholderiaceae bacterium
TGGTCGTGTAGAAGTGCCCCGTGCCCGCAGTCGACTCGAGCTTGATCTTTTCGCGTGCGCCTTTGGCCATGGTGGTTCTCCTTCACTCCGAATCAGATTTCGCCGCGCTGGCGCAGATCGGCGAGCACGACGTCGATGCCCACCTTGTCGATCGTCCGCAGCGCAGCGTTGGTGATGCGCAGGCGCACCCAACGCCGCTCGCTCTCGACCCAGAACCGGCGGTACTGCAGGTTGGGCATGAAGCGGCGCTTGGTCTTGTTATTAGCGTGCGAGACGTGATGGCCGACCATCGGCGCCTTGCCGGTGACTTGACATACACGTGCCATGACGGATCTCCCGGAAAATGGGCAGTGTTCTGCAAAAGCCGCGCATTCTAAGGGAATCCAGCCCTGGTGGCCAAACCCTGCGCTGCAGCACACCCTAAAGCAGTCCGCGCTCGGCGAACGAGACCGTTCGGCCCGGCCCGGCCACGATGATGTGATCGAGCACCTTGACGTCAATCAGCGCAAGCGCGTCGCGCAGGGTGCGGGTCAGCAACTCGTCGGCCCGGCTTGGCTCCGCCGCTCCGGAGGGGTGGTTGTGCGCAAGGATGACGGCGGCGGCGTTGTAACGCAGCGCCTCTTTGACCACTTCCCTGGGGAACACGCTGGTCTGGGTCAGGGTGCCATGGAAGAGGTCGCGGTGTTCGATGAGGCGATTTTGTGCGTCAAGGAACAGCGCCGAAAAGATTTCATGTTTCGCGTGTGCCAGAGAAAGGCTCAGATACTCGCGCACGAGCTGCGGCGAATTGAGCGCGGTTGCGGTTTTGACCTCCTCGCGTAGAGCACGCCGCGCCAGTTCGATCACAGCGGCAAGCTGCGCATACTTGGCAGGGCCGAAGCCCGCCAGCGCCTCGACGTCGGCGCGCGCCGCTGCAAAAAGCCCATTTAAGCCTTTGAAGCGATGCAATGCATCGCGCGCGATTTCCAGCACATCGCGGCCCGCGATGCCGGTGCGCAGAAAGACCGCGAGCAGCTCGGCCTCACTCAGCGCTTGCGGACCCATTGCAAGCAGCCTCTCGCGTGGGCGTTCACCTACTGGCCAGTCCTTGATCGGCACACTGATCCCCTAGAATGCAAGCAACTGCATTGTTCTGTCCCGATGAAGAAGGTCGAAGCCGATTCGCACGTCACTCTGCACTATCGCCTTGCGGTTCTTGCCGTCGGGGACGAACAGGAGATCATTAGCACCTTCGGCAGCCGGCCCGCCACCGTGCAAATCGGTGCCGGTCATATGGCACCTGCCCTGGAACAAAGACTGGTCGGACTCGAAGAGGGCCAGGAAGCGGCATTCGAGCTGACACCCGACGAAGGTTTTGGCGCCCGCAGTGCGGAACTCGTCCAGACGCTGACGCGCGCGGCATTCGACGACAATGCGGATCCGAGCGTCGACTATGCGCCGGGCGACGTCGTTGAACTCAACGTTCCCGAACGCGGACGGCTTGCCGGTGTGCTGAGGTCGCGCGACGAACGCGCCGTGGTTGTGGATTTCAACCATCCGCTGGCGGGTCAGCCGCTGCGGTTTTGCGTGCATGTGATCGGAGTCATCTAGGTGGAAGTTGTCCTCGCTCAGCCGCGCGGGTTTTGTGCTGGAGTAGACCGCGCGATCGAGATCGTCGAACGTGCACTTGCCTTGCACGGAGCGCCGATCTACGTGCGCCACGAGATTGTTCACAACAGCTTCGTGGTGGCCGACCTGCGCGCCAAGGGCGCGGTTTTTGTCGACGAGCTGGACGCGATACCGCAAGGCTCGACGGTGATCTTTTCCGCGCACGGGGTCGCGAAGAGTGTGCAGCAGGAGGCCGCCGCGCGCGGCCTGCGCATCTTCGATGCGACGTGTCCATTGGTGACCAAAGTGCACGTCGAGGTGGCCAAGATGCGTGCACAAGGCCGCGAGATCGTGATGATCGGGCATGAGGGCCATCCTGAAGTCGAGGGCACGATGGGGCAGACGGATGGCGGCATGTACCTGGTCCAGACCGTCGCGGACGTCGAGCGCCTCGTGGTGCGCAACCCTGAGCAACTGGCCTACGTCA
>DASQAE010000091.1:0-2266 GCA_035635915.1 Burkholderiaceae bacterium
TGGCGGCGGCGATCAACAGCGCTCGCGGCACGCAGGCGGCGATATCCATTCCCGCCAACATCTCGCGCAAGGAAGAACTGCAGCACCTGGTACAGGAGACGAACCAGCAGCTCGGCAGGATCGACATCCTGGTCTGCAACGCCGCGTCCAATCCGTACTACGGGCCGCTCGCGAACATCGAGGACGACCAGTTTCGCAAGATTCTCGAGAACAACGTGATCGCCAATCATTGGCTGATCAACTTCACGGTGCCGCAGATGATCGAGCGCAAGGACGGCGCGATCATCATCGTGTCCTCGATCGGCGGGCTGCGCGGATCACCCGTGATCGGCGCCTACAACGTTTCCAAGGCAGCGGATTTTCAGCTCGCGCGCAACCTGGCGGTGGAATACGGCCGCCACAACGTCCGCGTCAATTGCATCGCGCCCGGGCTGATCAAGACCGACTTCGCGCGTGCGCTGTGGGAGAACCCGGAAACGCTCAAGCGCGCCACGTCCGGCACACCGCTCGGCCGGATCGGCGAGCCCGATGAAATCGCGGGTGCGGCGGTTTTCCTCGCTTCGCAGGCGGCCTCGTTCGTCACCGGCCAGGCGATCGTGGTCGACGGCGGCGTCACCATCTGACAGACCAACGCCATGCCCACGTCGTCCGACCTCGAAACCTTCCGCCAACAGACGCGCGCGTGGCTTGAGGCGAATTGCCCTGCGGCGATACGAAAGCCGATCGCCACCGAAGACGATCTGTGCTGGGGCGGACGCAACTGGACCTTCGCATCCGAGGCGCAGCGCCAATGGCTCGAGCGCATGGCTGCCCGTGGCTGGACGGTGCCCACGTGGCCGCGCGACTACGGTGGGGGTGGCCTGAGCGCCGACGAAGCCACTGTGCTGGCGCAGGAGATGCGCGCGCTTGGCTGCCGGCCGCCGCTGGCGAGTTTCGGCATCTGGATGCTCGGGCCGGCACTGCTCAAGTTCGGCACAGAAGCGCAAAAGCGCGAGTTTCTGCCGAAGATCGCCTCCGGCGCGATCCGCTGGTGCCAGGGTTATTCGGAACCGAACGCCGGCTCCGATCTGGCATCGCTGCAGACGCGCGCCGAGGACCGTGGCGACCACTACATCGTCAACGGCCAGAAGATCTGGACCTCGTATGCGGACAAGGCCGACTGGATCTTCTGCCTGGTGCGCTCGGAGACTGAAGCAAAAAAACACACCGGCATCAGTTTCGTGCTGTTCGACATGGCGAGCCCCGGCGTCACGACCAAACCGATCCTGCTCATCTCGGGCAAATCGCCGTTTTGCGAAACGTTCTTCGACAACGTGCGGGTGGAGAAAAACAATCTTGTCGGCAGTCCGGGCGGCGGCTGGGAGGTGGCGAAGTATCTGCTGACGCACGAGCGCGAGATGATCAGCGCGATTGGCGATCGCGCCCTGCCCAAACCGCTGGGACAAGAAGCGGCGGAACTGGTCGGCACCGATGAAGATGGCCGGCTCGCCGATCCGCTGTTGCGGGCGCAGATCGCCGAGTTCGAAGTCGACGAAGCGGCGTTCCGCCTCATGCTTGAACGCCTCGGTGAATTATCCAAGGCGCGCCAGGCGCACCCTGCGTACTCCTCGGTGCTGAAGTACTACGGTGCCGAGCTGAACAAGCGCCGCCATGAGCTGTTGATCTCCGCCGGCGGCAGCGACGCGCTGGAGTGGGAGAGCGAGCGCTCGAGCCATGGCGCCGCGGCGCGCGCGTGGCTGCGCACCAAGGGCAATTCAATCGAGGGCGGCACCAGCGAAATACAACTCAACGTGATCGCACGCCGCATTCTCGATCTACCGGGCTCGTAAGACCGATGTCGTTCGTATTGACCGAAGAACAGACCCTGCTGCGCGACAGTGCGCGTGTTTTCCTTGCGGAAAAAGCGCCGGTGGTGGAGTTACGTCGTCTGCGCGATACACACGATGGCACCGGCTTTTCGCGCTCGTTGTGGCAATCGTTTGTCGAGATGGGATTCACCGGCATGCTCGTGCCGGAGGCGCATGGAGGACTTGGGCTCGGGCATGTGGAAGTCGGCGTTGTGATGCAGGAGATCGGGCGCAACCTGACCGCGTCACCATTTTTTGCCTCGAGCGTGGTCGCCGTAAGCGCCATCGTGCACAGCGCCAGCCCGGCGCAGCAGGCGAGCCTGTTGCCGCCGCTCGCGCGCGGTGAGCGTATCGCCACGCTGGCGGTGGATGAAAGCTCCAAGCATCGGCCGGATCAGATTGCACTGCGTGCGACGCGC
>DASQAE010000092.1:0-11758 GCA_035635915.1 Burkholderiaceae bacterium
GCGCAGGTTTTGCCGCAGGTCGACAGCGTTCTGATCCTCGCTTGCGGCACGAGCTACTACGCGGGCTGCGTCGCTCGTTTCTGGCTCGAGTCGATCGCACAGGTGCCGGTCAGCGTCGAAATCGCCAGCGAGTATCGCTACCGCACCTCGGTGCCGAATCCCAACGCGCTGGTCGTCGTGGTCTCGCAATCGGGCGAAACCGCCGACACGCTGGCCGCGCTGAAGCATGCCAAGAGCCAGGGCATGAACCGCACGCTCGCGGTCTGCAACGTTGCGACCAGCGCGATGGTGCGCGAGACGGCGATGCAGTTCATCACCCGGGCCGGCGCTGAAATCGGGGTTGCGTCGACGAAGGCCTTCACGACCCAGCTCGTGGGCTTGTATCTGCTGGCTAAGTGCATCGCCAAAGCAAAGGGGCGGTTGACGCCCGAACGCGAACATGCGGCCGTAAAAGCGCTGCGCCATCTGCCCGCGGCCATTCAGAGTGTGCTTGCGCTTGAGCCGCAGATCATCGCGTGGAGCGAAATTTTTGCACGCAAGGAGAACGCACTTTTCCTGGGACGCGGTCTGCATTACCCGATCGCACTCGAAGGTGCGCTGAAGCTCAAGGAGATCAGCTATATCCACGCGGAGGCATATCCCGCCGGCGAACTCAAGCACGGCCCGCTTGCGCTTGTGACCGAGGCAATGCCGGTGGTCACGGTCGCGCCCAACGACATGCTGTTGGAAAAGCTGAAGAGCAACCTGCAGGAAGTGCGCGCGCGCGCGGGCCAGCTCTATGTCTTTGCCGACGCCGACACTCACATCGAAACGAGCGAAGGCGTACACGTGATCCGCTTGCCCGAGCACTACGGCGATCTTTCGCCCATCCTGCACGTAGTACCGCTGCAATTGCTCGCGTATCACACCGCCGTAGCCCGCGGCACCGATGTTGACAAACCCAGAAACCTGGCGAAGAGCGTCACCGTCGAGTAGATATCGCCCAGGTTTCTGGGTTTGCGTCGAGGCTAACTTCGGCGCAGCCGAAGTTAAGGCGCGCAGCGCCGGCCGGAGACACAAGCCGGAGAAACCTGGCGAAGAGCGTCACAGTCGAGTAGATCGAGCTCGCATTCGGCCGGTACTCATTACCGGCGAATGACGTGGCACCCAAACATCCCGCAAATCGAGCGCCGTGCGCGTTAGCGCTTGACTTGCGGGACTCCGTCCCTACAATGGTTTGTGCGGTGCAGCATTCACATGGGGAAACGACCCCGAAGTGCATCGCGCACCAGATCGATCTTCCAGGACGGAGCACCAACAGATGTTTGCAACCCCCGCGCAATTTTCCGAAATGCAAAAGAGCCAACTCGACGCGCTTTACGCGTTGTCGCAGGTGGCTTTCAACACCACTGAAAAACTGGTCGGCCTCAACCTCGCAGCCATGAAAGCTGCGATGGATGAATCAGCAACAACCACGCAGTCGATGCTCGGTATCAAGGATGCCCAGGACATGCTCACGGTCGGCGGCGCCATCGCGCAGCCGGCCCTGCAGAAGGTCGTCGGCTATAGCCGCAACGTCTACAGCATTGTCAGCGGCGCCAACGCAGAAGTTCGCAAGGTCGTCGAAAGCCAGATCGCCGATGGCAACAACAAGGCAGCCCAGTTCGTCGAATTCGCAACCAGAAACGCGCCCGCCGGCTCGGAGCCCCTGGTCTCGCTGTTCAGGAATGCGGTCGCCGCGTGCAACACTGCTTACGACACCTTCAGCAAAGCGACCAAGCAGGCCTTCGATGCGGCCGAATCGAATCTTGCGTCCGCGACGCAAGCGGCCGTGAACGCGGTCACCCCCGAGACGGAAGCGACCAAGGCGAAACCGAAGAAGGGCGAGTAGTCGCCTTCGACCAAAGTCGAACCAGTTGGAGTGGCGTCGCTCAAGCGGCGCCCTTTTTTTTGTCTGTCGATTAAAAGGACTCCCGCAAAATAAGGAGGTGAGCCAGTGCACCTCATGGCCCCACGTCGATAGAGTCGGGACCCCTTCCCATTTTCTCAGGCGCGCCGGTCCTTCGGCGTCACGCCGCCACAGATGCCCCACTGCCTGCTGCTCTCGAATGCGAGTCGTGGTAATCCGTTCGGCGGACGGGTGGGTATCGCGAGCACTGCGTGGTCAGCTGAGTCGGGATCAAATCCCACTGCTTATTCGACCGGCCCGGTTGCTGTGAGGCATTCATGCTGAACGGCATGCGCAATTTCGCTCAGGCCATTTTTGATCGCACGGCGAAAGGTGGATCGCCTGGGCAGCCGTTCGATGGATCCTGGCTCGCACGCGAGCAGGCGATCATGGGCACGTCGATCCGGGTCGAGTTGTGGAGCGACGACCGCGCCAACAGCGAAGCGGCCATCGCCGCAGTGATGCAGGAGATGCATCGCATCGATGCCGCGATGAGCCCATTCAAGCCTGAGTCGGAGCTTTCGCGCATCAACCGCGAGGCAGCGCACCACGCCGTGCCGGTGACGCAGGAAATGTTCGCGCTCCTACAACGGGCGATTGGCTTCTCGCAGATGTCCGAGGGTGCGTTCGACATCACTTTCGCCAGCGTCGGACAGCTGTACGACTATCGCGAGCGCATCAAACCAAGCGATGCGCAGCTCTCTCGCGCGCGCGCGTCGGTTGGTTATCAGAACCTGGTTCTCGATCCGCATGCCCGCACGGTGCACTTTGCGCGCGAGGGCGTGCGTATCGATCTGGGCGGTTTTGCCAAGGGATACGCGGTCGACAATGGCGCGGCGATTCTCAGACGCCACGGCATTGCACACGGCATCGTCACTGCAGGCGGCGACAGCCATATCGTCGGCGACCGGCGCGGCCGTCCGTGGGCGATCGGCATTCGTGATCCGCGCCGACAGGGTGCAATCGTCGCGATGCTTCCGCTCGAGGACGCGGCCTTGTCCACATCCGGCGACTACGAAAGGTTCTTTGAGTCCGACGGGATTCGTTTTCATCACGTCATCGATCCGAAAACGGGAAAGTCACCCAGTCATGTGCAAAGTGTCACAGTGGTGGCACGGGACGGACTGACAACAGAAGCGTTCTCGAAGTGTGTCTTTGTAATGGGGGTGCAAAAAGGCCTGCAATTCATCGAATCAAAAGTGGGAGTGGACGCCGTCATCGTCGATGACATGGGAGTCCTTCACTACACCACCGGACTTTTGGACGATGTGCCGCGGGGCCGGCAATGACTAGCATCCCTCGCAACGCATTGAGCGTTCGGAGACATCTATGACAGTCCTGCCCAACAACAACGGAGCGCGCCATTTCATATATACGGCGCTGGCGCTGAGCTTCGCTCTCGCCGGTTGCTCCAAGGGCACCGGCACCGATTCGACCGTCGCTGTGCAAGGCGACGTTTCGATCGCGTATGTAAAGCGCGCGAACACGATCAGTGCGAACCCGACCAATGGTGGCCCCACCGCACCAGGCGGCGATCTGATGGTGCGCGACAAGTCTTCGGCGAGTGCACCTGAGTTCAACGTCACCGCTTCGATCACTCAGGGCAACGGTGACGCGTCCGACCCCGAGGTCTCTTACGACGGCAAGAAGATCGTGTTCGCGCTGCGTTGTCCGACGTCGAACACCTCCACCGTCGGCGGCCAGGCCGCCTGTACCGGACGTTGGAATATCTGGGAATACGACATGAGCACCGGTGGTTTGACAGGCGGAAGTCTCCGCCGCCTGACCAACACCGCCACCGCTGATGACGTCGACCCCGCATATCTGCCAGCAGGCCGCGGTTTCGTTTTCTCCTCGAACCGCCAGACCAAGAGCAGCGTCAACCAGTTCAACGGACACACCTACTTCGCGCTTGACGAATATGAGCGCGAGCGCGTGTTCAACCTGCACACGATGGATGCGCAAGGCGCAAACATTACGCAGATCTCGGTCAACCAGAGCCATGACCGCAACCCGGTGGTGCGCCCGAACGGCGACATCATGTTCTCGCGTTGGGACCACGTCGGCGATCGCAATCACTTCAAGGTGTTCCGCGTCAAACCCGACGGCACCGACATGTTCGTGCTGTACGGCTCGCACAGTCCGGGCAACAGCTTCCTGCATCCGCGCGACATGGACCCGAACGGCCCGTACAAGGGTTTTGTCTCGTCGGACCTGATGCCGTTGTCAGGCACGCATGAGGGCGGCGCGCTGGTTTTTATCGATGCTGCCAACTACTCGGAACAAAACACGCCCGCCAACTCGACCATCAGCGCGACGGGTGGCCAGACGCAAGCGACCCAGCAACTGCTCAAGTTTGATCGTGGTCTTTCGCAGTTCGGCCGCATCACCACGCCGTATCCGCTGTGGGACGGCACCAATCGGGTTCTGATTTCCTACGCGCCGTGCGAAGTCACGAAAAATGGCGTCGTCGTCTCTTGCGCCACGCTCAGTGCCGCCGAAATCGCGCGCTTGGGCGACATGAACCGTCTGAACACGGATATCGCTGCCGACGCGGTGCAGGACAACGTCAATCCGTCGTACGCGATCTACATGTTCAACCCGGCCAACCAGACGTTCCTGATCGTTGCGTCGGCGCCCGCCGGCTTCATGTACACCGACCCGATCGCGATCCAGTCGCGCACCGAGCCGAACGCTACCGATCCGACCAGTGTCGATGCGACGCTCGCCGCGCAGAACAAGGGCCTGCTCGAAGTGCGTTCGGTGTACGACACCGACGGCCTCGGCCGCATGGGCGACCCGGTGATTGCCGCTGCCGACCTCGGCACGGGCTGCGCCACGGCAATCGCGAAGACGGCTCCGGCCGATTCCATGGACACGCGCGCGCAAGTCGCGGACCTGGTGAAGATGAAGGACCCAGCCAATGCCGCATATGGCTGCGCGCCTGCGCGTTTCGTGCGTGCATTCCGCGCGGTTGCCCCGCCGCAAAGCACGATGGGCCTGCGCTCGGCGATCGGTGAAACCGAGTTCGAGATGCAGCAGATCCTCGGGTACGCACCGGTCGAACCGGACGGTTCGTTCAAGCTCGTGGTTCCGGCCGACACACCTATCGGCCTCGCCATTCTCGACGCCAATGGTCGTGCCTTCCAGACTCATACCAACTGGATCCAGGTTCGCCCAGGCGAGCGCCGCACTTGCGACGGCTGCCACAGCCCGCGCCGCGGTGCTGCGATCAACACCGGCACGATCGTCAACAACATGCCGTCCGGATTGGTGCCCGCGCTCGCGAACGCGCATCAGGCGGGCGAAACCATGGCTTCCACGCGCACGCGCCTGGATCCGACCCTGCTCGATCTCAAGGCTGACCCTGTCTACTCGGACGTGTGGGCCGATACCAGCAAGGCCGGGGTGACCGCGCGCCCGTCGATCTCGCTCAAGTACACGGGCAACACCAACGCAGCGGACGATCTCGCCACGGCCGTGCCGGTCAACGGGATCATCAACTACCCCGAGCACATCGCGCCGTTATGGACGCGTAACCGTGGCGCGAATACGTGCACGAACTGCCACGCTGACACCGTCAAGCTGGACCTGCGCGCCAACATCGCCGGCACGGGCCGTCTCGTGTCCTATGAAGAACTCATGCTGGGCGACCCGGTAATCGATCCGGTCACCGGGCTGCCGCAGACGCGCATCGAAGAAGGCGTGCAGGTCATCGTTCGCGGTGCGGCGCTGGTCGATACCAGCGCCGGCGAAAGCGACGCGACCGGCTTGACCCGCAAGAGCCGCCTCGGCGAGATCATGTTCGGCGAGAACCTGATGGCGGGTAGCGGCGCGCGTACCGCGCATCCGAACCCGCCGGGAACAGCGCCCAACCACGGCACGCTGCTGAACGCGGCCGAGAAGCGCCTGCTCGCGGAATGGATGGACCTTGGCGGCAAGTACTACAACGATCCGTTCAACGGCTCTGCCGGTGTGCGCATGATCGCCACGCTGAGCCAGGCGAGCTTCGAAGCGCAGGTGTATCCGCTCATGAAGTCGACGTGCGCCGCGAACTGCCACCAGGCAATCGGCAGCACGGCTACACCGGCCGGGACACAGTTCTTCCAGAACCGCCTGGTGCTGACCGGGGATGCGGATGGTGACTTCAACGTCACGCTGACCATGATCTCCAACGCTTGCCAGCCGGCCTCGAACTACCTGCTCAGCCGTCCGTCGACCGTGCCGCATCCGACGGGCGCGGTTGGGCAATCCACGGCCGTGCTGCCTGTCGGCAGCGCGGGTTACACCGCCATATCGAACTGGATTGCGTCCGGCTGTACTCCATGACGGTTGATGAACGAGCCAACATAAGGAGGGCGCTCCGTACCACAGGCCGCGGTCTCTTCTTACTCGCGCTGACAGTGCTCACGGCGTGCGGAGGGTCGGGTAACAATCCACTCGGCAATCCGCCCACCGTGAACAACCCGGGAAGCACAGGAGGGCAGAAGCTCTCCTTTGCTTATTTCCAGCGCTGCATCAACCCCATTTTCTTCACCCAGTTCGGCGCCAACACCTGCGGCGCGTCCGGCTGCCACGACAGCACCAACGGCACCGGCGGCGCGCTGCGCGTCGCCCCGAACGCGCAAGTCATCGACGTCACCAACGCGGCCAACACGCCCGACGTCATCCGCGCGACGACGATGTACCAGAACTTCTACTCCGCACAGGGGCAGGTTCTGCTCTCTTCGCCCGACCAGAGCCGACTGCTCAACAAGCCATTGGTGCGCGGCGTCCTCCACGGTGGTGGACAGATCTTCGCGAGTACCCAGGACCCGAACATCAGGCTGATCGAATACTGGATCACACACCCGGCGCCCCAGGGCCAGGACGAGTTCAGCCCCACGACCTACAGCATGTTCACGCCAGCTGACCCGAATGCCGGCACGTGCAACAGCCAATGACGCGCGTGGTTGCCGCACTGTTTTTCCGGCGCTGGCAACTTGCGCGTTGTGTGTTTGTGGGGCTCGCCCTTACCTGCGCGCTCGGCTTTACGCCCTCTGCCCGAGCGGCGGACGAGACCGAGCGGCTGATCGTCACCGACCCGTACATCGAACTGCGCACCGGTCCGGGCCGCGGTTATCCGATCTTCTTCGTCGCCGCGCGCGACGAGCGCATCCAGATCCTGCTGCGGCACACCGACTGGTACAAGGTGCGCACGGAAAAAGGCAAGGAAGGCTGGGTCAACCGCTTACAGCTGGAGAACACGCTCACCGAGGCGGGCAGCAAAAAAACGTTTCGCGATATCGCGCTCGACGACTACCTGCAGCGCAAGCTCGAACTGGGCGCCGCATACGGTCAATTCAAGTCCGAGCCGATGCTCAAGATCTGGACCGCGTACCGCTTGAGCGACACGCTCTCGGTCGAGGGCACGATCGGCCAGGTGCAGGGTGTTTTTTCCGGCACCGATTTCTGGCACCTCAACCTCAACGTCGAGCCCTGGTCGGACAGGCGGTTGTCGCCGTTCTTCGGCATCGGGTTCGGCCGGTTCAGGAACATCCCGAACTCCAGCTTGGTGAGCGCAATAACCACCAACGCCAACCTGGCGAACGGGTCGATCGGAATGCGTTTCTACATTACCGATCGTTTCGTAGCGCGCGCCGATTACACGATCTACACCGCGTACATCGCAGACACGCGCAGTGGCGAGTATCGGGCCGTGACGGCCGGTCTTGCATTCTTCTTCTGACCGTTTGATGGCCGACCCATGCGCTTGAAGGACCTTGCGACCCCGTTTTTTCTGCTCACCGCGCTGGTGCTACCAGCGCTCGCCGCGGCGGCTGAAGAACGGCCGGCCAATGAACAGGTGATCGAGCCGCAGGTCGATCGGCGCGAGGTCAAGCTGCCAAAGTTCCCGTCGAACGATTTCGAGGTCGGACTTTTCGTCGGTGGATACGCGACCGAAAACTTCGGTACCAGCTTGCTGTATGGGCTGCGGCTCGGTTACCACATCACCGAGGACATCTTCGTCGAGGGCGTGTACGGCAGGACGCGGGTCAGCGACGAGAACTTCCGCCAGATCCTGCCGGGCGGCATCTTCCCGCAGCCCAGAGAAACGCTGACCTACTACAACCTCTCTGCCGGCTACAACGTTCTGCCCGGCGAAGTGTTCTTCGGCAAACGTTTCGCCAAACCTTCAGGGCTTTACCTGATCGGCGGCGTTGGCAGCACGCGTTTCCTCGAGCAGCGCCGCCTGACGTTGAACGCCGGCTTGGGTCTGCGTGTGTTCTTCGCGGATTGGTTCGCGCTGCAGGTGGATATGCGCGACCACAGATATTCGCTCGATCTGCTCGGCAAGCGGCAAGGCACGAACAACCTCGAGTTCAGCTTGGGTACGACTTTTTTCTTCTGACGGGTAACTCTGCATGAGTACGCAACAGGACACGGCGAAACCGGGAGTTCGTCTGTGGGGGACACGAGTGCTGCTGGGTGCGGCACTGGTTGCGGCAGCGGTGGGCACGCCCGCCGCGGTAACCCCTTCGACCAAGGCGCCAGACTTCGCGCTGCGCAGCCTCGAAGGTCCCAACCTGCGCCTGCAGGAGCAGCGCGGGCGCGTGGTGATGGTGAACTTCTGGGCCACGTGGTGTGGCCCGTGCCGTATCGAGATGCCGCATCTCGCACGCCTGTACGACAAGTACCGCGCATCCGGTTTCCAGTTGCTTGGCATCAACATCGATGAAGACCCGCGCCAGGCCGCCACGGTCGCTACCAAGCTGGGGCTGCGCTTTCCGGTGTTGCTCGACACCGAAAAGAAGGTGAGCAAGCTCTACGACCTGAGCACGATGCCGTCGACCGTACTGATCGATCGGGATGGCAAGGTGCGCTACATCCACCGCGGCTATCGCGACGGTTACGAAGACACCTACGAAAGGCAGATCCGGGAGCTGTTGAAAGAATGAACGCACCACGGGCAACTGCGCGCCGCCGGTCGGCTTGCGTCCTCGCAGCCGCGCTTGCGCTCGCCGGTTTGCTGGCGGGCTGCAGCATCCAGCCTTGGGTCAAGCCGTACGAACGCGAACGCCTTGCCGACCCGATCATGAAGTTCTCGCGCGACGCGCTTTCGGACAGGCACTTCGAGCATGTGCGCGAAGTGCGCGAGGGTGCGCGCGGGGCGACCGGCGTGCAAGGGGGTGGTTGTGGCTGCAACTAGCCGCCTGCCCGCACTGCTGGCGCAGTGGCATCAGGCACTGCTGGCGCTCGCCGCGCGGCGGCGCGTAAGGTTGCCGTACGCCGCGGCGGCGCACATGCTTGGGCTGCTCGCCGGCCTGGTTTCTGCAGGCGCCGCCCGCGCGGTGGAGTTGCCTGAAGATCGCGCCGACGTGATGTACCACTACTATGACGGTGGCGGCACCAAGGCAAGCGGCCCCGCAGTGCTGGTGCGCAAGAGTCTCGCCGACAAGGTGTCGTTGTCCGGCTCGTACTACCTCGACATGGTGAGCAACGCCTCGATCGACGTGGTGACGACGGCAAGTCCGTACAAGGAGACCCGGCGCGAGGAGGTACTCGGCCTGGACTACGTTTATCGCGACGCCGCAATTACCGTCTCGGCCAGCAACAGTTCCGAACCCGATTACACCGCCAAAAGCGCGGGCATCGACGTGTCGCAGGAAGTGTTCAGCGGTTTGACGACGGTGAGTCTCGGTTACACGCGTGCGTGGGACAAGGTCGGCCAGAAGGGCATCGGCTTTTTCGATGCCGCAAAACACTGGCGTTATCGGCTCGGCGCGACACAGATCGTGACGCCGCGCATCCTGATGAGCGCCAACTTCGAAGCGGTTTCGGACGACGGTTTTCTCGGCAGCCCTTATCGGGTAGCGCGCGTTTTCGGCGCTGCGGTGCCGGAGCGCAATCCGCGCACGCGTACCAGCCGGTCGCTGATGTTGCGTGCCATCGGCGACCTGGGCTCGCGCGATGCGTTGCGCGCCGAGTATCGCTACTTCTGGGATACGTGGGACATCCGCTCGAGCACGGTCGAGTTCGGCTACAGCCGCTATTTCGGTGATCTCTGGCTTGGTGACGCCTATCTGCGGTATTACAGCCAGGCGCACGCGCTTTTCTACAGCGACAACGCGCAGGCCGAGACGCTCTACATCTCGCGCAACCGGCAGCTGAGCTCGTTCAAGAGTTACGGGTTGGGAACGCGGGTTGCCTACAGCGCAAAGCGCGTGCCCGGCAAATACGAGATCAAGGTCAACGGCGCGCTCGAACGCGCGCGCTTCAACTTCAGCGACTTCACCGACATCCGTGATGGCAGCAAGTATTCGTACGACGCCACCATCGTGCAGGTGTTCGTTTCCGCCACTTTCTAGGTAAGAGAGTCGACCGTATGTGCACGCGATTCTGCAAGGCTCTTGCGCTTGGGTTCGTGCTTGTCGTGGCAGCGTTTCCTGCCGCGCGCTCCGCCGACAACAAGCCCATCCCCGCGCCCCAAGGCACGACCACGGCGCAACCGGCGACGCCGGCGGCCGCCAGCCTCGACGATCGCATCCAGGACGTGAAAGGCGAAGTGATTCGCCTGAACCGCGATCTGATGGTGCTCGAGGAAGAGCTGCTCTTCCCCGCCAACACCCAGGTGGCCGTATTCGTTTCGATGGACGTGGGCAAGCTTTTTTCGCTCGACTCGGTCAAGGTCAAGCTGGACGATAAAGACGTCACCAACTACCTGTACACGCCAAACGAGGTGCAGGCACTGCACCGTGGCGGGGTGCAGCGGGTCTACGTCGGCAACCTCAAGACCGGCGATCATCAGATCGTCGCCTTTTTCACCGGCAAGGGTCCGCACGATCGCGACTACAAGCGCGGCACCACGGTGAAGTTCGAAAAAGGCACCGAACCCAAATACATCGAGCTGCAGATCAAGGATTCCACCGGCAAGCTGCAGCCTGAATTCGAAGTCAAGATTTGGCAGTAGCGGAGGCGAGGCGCGTGCGTTTCGTCAGCACTCAATCGTTGCGTCGGCTCGCCAGCGCCGCCTCCGTCGCGCTGGCGCTGCTTGCCATCGACGGGTCGGGCACGGCGTTTGCGCAAATGCCGCCGCGCGTGGTCAAGGATCCGCACTACGGCGACACGCTGTTCTATTTCTTCCAGACGCGTTACTTCACCTCGGTCACCAACCTGATGGTGTCGCAACACTTCGAGCGGCTGCCGAATCACCCGGATGATGCCGAGATCCTGCGCGGCGGCCTGTTCCTGTCATATGGCTTGCACAAGGAGGCCGGCGAGATCTTCGCCCAAATCATCGAACACGGCGCGTCGCCGGCGGTACGCGATCGCGCGTGGTTCTATCTGGCCAAGATCCGGTACCAGCGCGGTTTGCTCGCCCAGGCTGAGGAGGCGATCAACCGCATCACCCATTGGCTGACGCCGGAACTCGAGGAAGAGCGGATCCTGCTCAAGGCAAACCTCCTGATGGCGCGTGAGGATTACGCGGGTGCTGCAAAGGAGCTGGAACTGGTCAGAAGCAAGACCGGCCCGGCGCTCTATGCGCGCTTCAACCTTGGCGTAGCGCTCGTCAAGAGCGGCGACGATTCACGCGGCACCGCCATGCTCGACGAAGTCGGCAAAACGCCGGCCATGACCGAGGAATACCGCGCCCTGCGCGACAAGGCCAATCTCGCGCTCGGTTTTTCCGCGCTTCAGCGCAACAGCCCGGAGCGCGCGCGGGCGTATCTCGCGCGAGTGCGCCTGAATGGCATGCTCGCCAACAAGGCGCTCCTCGGTTTCGGCTGGGCTTCTGCGGCGCTGAAGCAGCCGCAGGCGGCGCTGGTGCCGTGGACGGAACTGTCCGCGCGT
>DASQAE010000093.1:0-3915 GCA_035635915.1 Burkholderiaceae bacterium
GGGTTGGGCACCAAGGCGCTGCGCGGTGCGGAGGCGCACTAACCAGCGAAGCGGGCTACGAAAGCAGCGCCTCACGCACGAACTCGAGCCGGTCCTGACCGAAGAACATCTCCGTTCCGACGAAGTACGTCGGCGCGCCGAACGCGCCGCGGGCGACCGCTTCTTCGGTGTTCGCGATCAGTTTCGCTTTGACGGCAGGATCGGCGACCAGGGCCGTGAACTCTGCGGGGTCGAACCCGGCCGCACCCAAGGTCGCAGCAAGTACGGCGGGATCGCCCAGGTCGCACGGCGTCTCCCACAGCGCGCGATAGATCACCTGGACGTAACGCTCGAATGCAGCGGGCCGTTGCATCTGCAGGCCGATCGCGCCACGCATCAGTGTCAGGGTGTTGATCGGAAACGCCGGATTGAACGCGAACCGGACCCGATAGCGGCGCGCATGCCGGGCGATGTCCTCGAACATCCAGCGCCCTTTGGCCGGCAGCGTGGCCGGGCTGGAGTTGCCGGTGGCTTTAAAAACGCCACCGAGCAACATCGGCCGCCACACCAGTTCGCCGCTGCACTCGGCCACGATACGAGGCAACTGCGTGTATGCGAGGTACGACGTCGGGCTGCCGAAATCGAAGAAGAATTCGACTCGTTTCACCAGCGCTCCATCCATGGACGCAGGTCGAGCTCGTGGGTCCACGCACTGCGGTGCTGATGGTGAAGGGTCCAGTAGTTCTCCGCGATGGCGTCCGGACTGAGGATGCCGTCCTGCTCCTTCAATGCATAACGTTGCGGAAAATTCTCCGCGATGAACTGGGTGTCGATGGCGCCGTCGATGATTACGTGCGCGACATGGATGCCCTGCGGCCCGAGTTCACGCGCCAGGCTCTGCGCGAGCGATCGCAACGCATGTTTGGCGCCGGCGAACGCGCTGAACCCGGCCGACCCGCGCAAGCTGGCGGTCGCGCCCGTGAACAGAATCGTGCCGCGCCCGCGCGGCACCATCACCTTCGCCACCTCGCGCCCGACCAAAAAGCCGGCCAGGGCGCCCATCTCCCAGACCTTGCGATATACACGCTCGGTGGTGTCAGTCACATTGAAGTGGACATTGGCGCCGATGTTGAAAACCGCGACCTCGATCGGCGCTATCTCGCGCTCGATGTGGGTGATCAACCGGACGACCTCTTCCTCGATGCGAGCGTCGGAGCCGAATGGATGCGCGATGCCGCCCTCGGCGTGGATGCGCTCGACCAGCGGGGCGAGCTTCTCGGCAGTGCGGCGTGTGACGCAGGCGACATAACCTTCACGCGCGAAGCGGCGTGCGATGGCGCCGCCCGTCGCGTCGCCGGCTCCGACCACGAGCGCGGATCGTTTTTCGGTCACCGCCGGTCTCCCCGAGTTGCCTCTGCGGTTGCGCGCTACGGTGCGCGGATGAGCCGAAGCTCGAGGTCGAAGTCCCCGTAGGCGTCATCTCCGGTTGTGTTTGCTGCCGCAACCCGTAACACGTACTTCCCCTTCGCGCCGAGCACCATTTCGGCCGGAAGTCCGGGACCGTCCGACTGCCCGTTGGGCCGGGTGAGCACCAGGTGCATCGGTGGTCCGGACAACTTCAGCCTGAGCACCTCGCCCGCGGCCGCCGTAAACACGTAGGTGGCGTTCGGCTGGGCCGCGCTCAAGCGGCCCTCGAGGCGCACGACGCGCTCGCCGAACCCGACGTCCTTGAACACCACCTCGATCTGACACCCGGGACGGTTGGGCGGGCAGCGATTTTGCGCCGCCGGAGGTGGCGCCTTGCTGGCGCACGCAAGCAACAGGCAGCACGTCGCTCCGGTTATCAACCGGACAAGCGCCACGCGCGCGGACTTTCGCACGGCCAGGGTGCGATCGCACTGCGCATGAGTTGGGAATGTGTCCATTTCACTAAGTTTTGGGTGGAGAAACGGCGGCAGACCGTATTGTGCAAGCTTGAACAGTAGTTGGAGCGCTGTCCTGGCGTGCGGTTCCTGATGCGGTAAGCCGGATGAAGGCCGGCGACCAGTGCCAATCGCTCACCGGCGCCCGCCCGTGGATTTCGGCGGCTGGCGTGCCTTCAGGGCCGCATTGCGCTTGAGGTGTGCCACGAATGCGGTTGCGACTTCCGATAGCGCCTCCTGCTTGCGCGTGAGTACGCCGAAGGCCTTCAGATCACGTCCGACGACGATCGGCAGTTCGCGCAGCCGGCGCGCTTTCACATGATCGCGCACCACCGATTCGGGCAGCATCGCGACCGCTTCGCTCGATTGCACCAGCTGCAGCGTCGCGAAAATCGAGGTGCACTCGATCATGTCTTCCGGAGTTGAGACGCCAGCGCGGGCGAACTCGTCCTCCAGCAACACCCGCGCGGGCGAGCGAATCGTTTGCAGCACCCAGGGCCAGCGAACGAGTTCATTCCAGTCCACGCGGCGCCGCCGCGTCAATACATGGCGCCGTCGCGCTACCACCCGCATCGGCTCATCGGAAAGCGCGGCGAAGTCGAACTTGTTGTGCTCCCGTATCGGCAGCACCCGGCCCAACATTGCGCTCGGGTGGGAGCTGGAGGCGATCACCATGGTGATCCTGGGCGGCGTGAGCATCGCCGGCGGCAGCGGAACGATCGTCGGCGTGATGCTGGCGGTGCTCACGTTGGGCACGGACACTTACGCCCTGGGGCTGGCGAATGTACCCGGCATCCTGATGACCATCATCATCGGCGCTTTGTTGCTAGTGACCATCACCGTGCCGGTTCTGCTGCGCACCCGTGCGTCTGCAAGGAGGCGCTGAATCATGGAACAGATCGCGTTCAAGATGTTTCTCTTGCCCGGAAATGCGGCGGAGTACCGGCGGCGCCAGGACCAGATCTGGCCCGAACTACTCGAACTGCTGCGCGAGGCCGGTGTTTCCGACTACAGCATCCTTCTCGACGAGGAGACGCACACGCTCTTTGCAGTACTGAGGCGCACGCCCGGCCACAAGATGAACACACTGCCGCAATCCGAGTTGATGCAGCGTTGGTGGCGCCACATGGCTGACATCATGCAGACCAATGGCGACGGTTCACCGCGTCAGCAGCCGCTCGAATCGATGTTTCACATGCCTTGACCGCCATTACTCGACGTGACCGCTCAGCAGTGAAAGGCGCGCTGCGTTTTCGGCGAGTGCCTCGCGCGCCTCGCTGATGGACGGTGTGACCTTCTTGTCGATGCGCTCGATGTAGGGAATGTTCAGCGCCGCCAGCGCATGGCCCGCGCTGCCCAGCACCGGGTAGGCGATGTTGCTCACCCCGCGGATCTGCCGGCTTTGTATCTGCGCATAACCCTGGCGCGCGACCGTGTCGACGCTCCTCGTGAGCTGCTGCAAGTCCAGGTCCGGCTCGCCCTCGACGGCCCGGTGCGAATCGAGCATGTGCTGGCGCCCATGCGCGTCCTGGAAAGCAAGCAGCACGTAGCCTGAGGCCGTATCGGTGAGGCCCACGAGCGCACCCACCTTCATGCCAAAGGCCCAGCGCTCCGGGCTGTCGACCTGCGCGACGACCATCACGCGCCCGGCGTGGAACACCGTCAGGTGGCACGACTGCAGAGTGCGAGCGCCCAATTCGCGCATCAGCGGCAAGGCTGCGGCGGTCAGTGACTTGATCGGCTTGTGCCGGTGCGCCAGCTCGAACAGCTTCAGCGTCAGCATGTAGCGGTCGCCGTGCGGCTCGATATACCCGCGGCGCGCCAGCGCGTTGACCATGCGGAAGATCTCACTGCTCGTGCGCTCGAGCGCGCGCGCCATCTCGTTCAGACCCAGCCCTTCGGTCTCCTGCGCAAGCAGCTCGAGGATATCCAGCCCCTTGTCGAGCGCGGGGGCGGCATAACGTTGAGTGGCCGCCGCATCTGGCGCGGCGCGGCGGCGCCCGTGCAGAGCGGC
>DASQAE010000094.1:0-2059 GCA_035635915.1 Burkholderiaceae bacterium
GGCCGCTTGGCCCACGCGCGTTCGGCGATCCAGGGTGAGTGTTCATAGGTGCCGTCGAGCAACCGGATGAACTCGGACTGCGTGGCAGCGTTGAGCATTTCGAGGGAGAGGCGCATGGGGGTCATGACCAGACAGACGCTGTTGCAGGATCGAAAGGAAACTCGCGCCGCCAATGGCGCGCGATATCAAGCCGGCGCGTGACCCACACCCGGTCGTGGCGCTCGACGTGGTCGAGAAATCTCTGTAATGCACGCATACGTCCCGGCCGACCCAGCAGCCGGCAGTGCATGCCGACGCTCATCATGGCGGGGTGTTCGTCGCCCTCGGCGTACAGCACGTCGAACGCGTCGCGCAGGTATTGGTAGAACTCATCGCCGTGTGAAAATCCCTGCGGCAATGCGAAGCGCATGTCGTTGCAGTCGAGTGTGTACGGCACGACAAGATGCGGCGCCAGCGAACCGTCGGTCTTCTTCACCTGCAGCCAGAACGGCAGGTCGTCGCCGTAGTAGTCGCTGTCGTATTCGAAGCCGCCGTAGTCAGCGACCAGGCGGCGTGTATTCGGGCTGTCGCGGCCGGTGTACCAGCCGAACACGCGTTCACCGATCAGCTTGCGAATGATCTCCATGCCGCGCTGCATGTGTTCGCGTTCGGTGGCCACGTCGACATTCTGATAGCTGATCCAGCGCCAGCCGTGGCATGCGATCTCGTGGCCGAGCTCGACAAATGCAGCGGTCACCTCGGGGCAGCGCTCGAGCGCCATCGACACGCCAAAGATCGTGAGCGGCAGGCGGCGGCGCTCGAATTCCCGCAGCACGCGCCAGACGCCTGCGCGTGCGCCATACTCGTAGATGCTTTCCATCGACAGATGGCGCGCCGGGAACGCCGCCGGATTGAACAGCTCCGACAGGAACTGTTCGCTGCCTGCGTCGCCGTGCAGCACCGAGTTTTCACTGCCTTCCTCGTAGTTGAGGACGAACTGCAAAGCGATGCGCGCGTTGCCGGGCCAGCGCGCGTGCGGTGCGCGGCGGCCATGGCCCTTGAGGTCGCGCGGATAGGTTTCCGTCATCGTGAATTTCAACCCGGTGCGCCGAGAACGGCAGCGAGATCCGGCGCGCGCGGATCGAGCCGCAGATTGCGCTCGACGCTCGCAATGTGCTGTTCCATCAGGCGCGCGGCAGCGCGAGCATCACGTTTTTCTAAGGCTTCGACGATCGCTTCATGTTCAGCCTGCGACGCCTGCGCCGAATGCGAAGACTGGTACATCAATGAGATCAACGACGAACGGGTGAGCAGATCCTGCAGCAGCTGCGCGAGCACCTCATTGCCCAGCATGCGTGCGAGCACGACGTGAAAGTCCGCCAGCAGGCGCGTGCGGCCGGACACGTCAGTGCGCGCAACCGCGTCCCGCTCCTCGCGCATGTGCGCCCGCAGCTGCGCGATCTGGGCGTCGGTGACCACCTTGCATAACTGGCGGATGGTCGCCGCTTCGATCATCTGGCGCACCTCGAACACCTGGCGCGCTTCTTCGACGCTTGGCATCGATACCGACGCACCGCGCGCCGGCTCCAGCGTGACCAGCCGGTCGCGGCTCAATTGATTGAGCGCCTGGCGCACCAGCGTGCGCGATACCTTGAAGATGTCGGCGATCTTCTGTTCCGCAAGCTTGGTCCCCGGCATGAGCCGGCGTTCGACGATTGCGGTGGTGATCGACTCGACGATGCGCGAGGTGGCACCACTGCCGGCGCCGGCACCGCGTTCGCGGCGGGCTTGAATCGGCCCGGTTTCGATTACCCGAAGGCTGGCGCGGCTGCGGGGCATGGATCAAACGCAAGATTTTCGAGCAATGTGTGCACGAAAGTGTATACACAACGGCTCGACTTGCAAGTCTTTTACCCTCCCCCGCTTGCGGGGCATCGAGAACATCCGTGTATACAGTTACAACGGCGAGCGCCACCACTCACCAGCCAGCGCCTGCTGCAGGAAGGCAATGAAGCTCGTCACCTTGGATGGCACCAGTTTGGGCGACGGGAAGACGGCATGCACTTCCTGCGCCGGCAGG
>DASQAE010000095.1:0-3436 GCA_035635915.1 Burkholderiaceae bacterium
TCCCTCGTCAAGCGTGGCACCAAGGCGCGAATGAGGGTGCCGGAGCGGCCGGGGAAGTTTTATGCCGCCACGGTCGAATCGTCATCGCAGGCCGTCAACATCGCGTCGGGCGGCATGTTGATCCAGCTCGCAGTGGACAACGAAAACGGCGAGCTGCTCCCGGGCGGATTCGCGAGCGTGAGTCTGGATCAGCCGACCGATGCGGCGGCGCTGAGTGTTCCGCCCAGCGCGCTGATCTATGGTCAAACAGGATTACGCGTCGCCACGGTGGACGCGAACAACAAAATCGTCCTCAAGAACGTCACCATCGCACGCGACTTCGGCAAGTTCGTCGAACTGGGCTCGGGCCTGGCGCCGGACGATCGCGTGATCGAAAGCCCGCCGGACGGCGCTCTTGATGGCGACCTGGTGCGTGTTGCCGGGGCCGATACAAAGCCGGCAGGCGGAAGCGGCGATGGCGGCAAGAAGTAAGGTCCGCTGCGCGCAGGCGGTGGCTCTTGTCCTCGTGCTGGGCGCGTGCTCGTTTGCGCCGCCGTTGAAGATTCCCGCCGTTCCGATCGCCGACAGCTACAAGGAAAGCGCGCCCTGGACTGCGGCGCGGCCCGCCGATGATCTGCCGCGCGATGCCTGGTGGACGCTCTACGGTGACCAAGAGCTCAACACACTGCAAAAGCGCCTGGTCGAGCAGAGTCCCGATCTCGCCGCCGCGCTAGCTCAGTATCAGCAAGCCAAGGCCATCAACGATCAGATCCGCTCCGGGCTTTATCCGACCATCACCGGCGCTGCGAACGCGCAACGTGATCGCCAGTCGCAAAAACGGCCGCTGCGCGTACTCGGTCCCACCTCACCGGATTACTACAGTTCATACACAGTCGGCGTGGAAGCTGACTATGAATTCGATCTCTGGGGCCGCATTCGCAACCAGGTCGAGTCGGGATTTGCTTCGAAACAAGCGGCGCAGGCGGATCTGGAATCGGCGCGCTTGAGTCTGCAGGCGCAACTTGCCGACACCTACATCGCTTTGCGCGGGCTCGACCGCGAGATCGCGCTGCTCAACGAAACAGTCTTGGCGTATTCAAAGGCGCTGGATCTGACCTCGGCGCGGCGCGACGGCGGCATTGCATCCGGGCTCGATGTGGCGCGCGCACAGACGCAGCTCAATACCACGCGTTCACAAGCCAAGCAGGCGCTTGCGCAACGCGCCGTGCTGGAACACTCGATCGCAGTGCTGGTGGGCGAATCCGCCTCCGGCTTCGCAGTCGAACCGCATCTCGTCGACATCGTGCTGCCGCACGTGCCCGCGGGCGTGCCGTCGACGCTGTTGCAACGGCGGCCGGACATCGCCGCCGCACAGCGGCGCATCGCTGCCGCCAACGCAAACATCGGCGTCGCGCGAGCGGCGGTTTTCCCGTCGGTCACACTCAGTGCGCTGTTCGGCTTCCAGAGCAGCGACAGCAGCAATTTCATCCGCGCACCGAACACCTATTGGGCGATCGGCCCATCGTTGTTCGCCACGCTGTTCGACGCCGGCAGGCGCAATGCCGAGGTCGCGCGCACGCAGGCAGTTCTCGATGAAGTCGGCGCGACGTATCGCGGTGTGGTGCTGAACGCGTTCAAGCAGGTCGAAGACAATCTCGCGCTGCTCGGCTATTACCGCGAGGCGGCCGAATCGGAACGCGAAGCGCTGGCCGCGGCGCAACGTTCGCTCGACTACGCAACCACCCGCTACCGCGAGGGCGCGGTGAACTACCTGGAAGTGGTGACGTCGCAGACCACAACGCTGCAGGCGCAGCGCGACGCGTTGGATCTCGACACGCGCCAGCGCCGCGCCAGCGTGCAACTGATCCGCGCGCTCGGTGGAGGCTGGTCGGTCGATCAGGCAGCGGAATAGCCGGGACTCAGACAGCGGTTCAGGCCGGCGTCAGGTAACGGCCACCCGAGCTGCGTTTCCCTCTTCGCGTGACCGACCAGGGCACGCCGGTTGCTACTTTGCCGCGGCCGCGCGAGGTGAGCCACGCACCACGCTTAAGTAGACGTATCCCGCCGGAGCGTTTTCATGAAGCTTTTTTCCCTGTGCCTGTGCCTCGTCCTGGTAACCCTCGGTTGCGAAGGGCAGTCGCTTAGCGCCACGGTCGCCGCGGCTGATCTGCTGACTGCGCAGGCGGCAGACAAACAAACGCTTGCGCCGGACGCCACGGCGCCGCGAAGCACTTCAGCCTGCACCGCGCTGCCACCTGTGCCAGCGCGACCCGCCCGGGTACGTAACGTCACAGAATTCGGCGCGACCCCAAGTGATTCGGTCGATAACACCGAAGCGATCCAGAAAGCGCTGAATGGGCTGTCGCCCGGCGAATGGCTGGTATTCCCACCCGGGCGTTATCTGCACTCGAAGAGTCTGCACGTGAAGGTGCCGAACACCGTCATGTGGGGCGAGGGCGCCACGCTGCACGCCACGAATCCAGCCGACCAGGCGGTCTGGATCGAGGCCGATGGCGCGAGTATCTACAAGTTCACGCTGACCGCCGTATCGGACAGGCGTCGCACCGCGCCGTGGGAATCGCGCATCGCCGTCTTCGGTGGTTCCGGGTCCGGGGGGCGGCTGCTTTCGGGCAATGTCATCCGAGGCAACCGTGTCATCGAAGGCGGCGAGCCCGGTACGCCGCTCGCGAACAGCACGTCGACGGCGGGGATCCTCATGTACCACGCCACCAATTTCCTCGTTGCCGAGAACACGGTTTCCCGTTCGCTCGCCGACGGGATCCATGTCACGTCCGGCTCGAGCTACGGGCGCGTGCTCAACAACAACGTCAAGGAAACCGGTGACGACATGATCGCGGTCGTGTCGTACATCTCAGATCCATCGACGAGCGCCACGGCGATTGCGGCGGACTTCGACGAGCGCAAGGCGCGCAACCTCAACCACCACATCCTGATCGCCAACAACACGCTGTCGGGGCAGTACTGGGGCCGCGGGATCGCCGTGGTGGGCGGCGAGAACATCATCATCGAACACAACTCGATCGACCGCACGACCCATGGCGCCGCGGTGTACATCGCGCGCGAGACGAGTTATCTGACGTTCGGGGTGCGCAACGTCCTGGTGCGCGACAACACGATCACCGACGTTCAGACGACGAATCCGCAGTACACCGCCGGGACGGTCAGTCCTGTGGCGCCGAAGACCGGGCACGGTGCGATCGAGATCTACGCGTGGTTGTTCACGGACGAAGCGGCCAACGACCGGTTGCGGGACGCCCTTTCGGTGCAGGACATCCGCATCGAATCGAACACCATCAACCGCGCGCGTGGCGATGGGGTGCGGATCGGCAAGGGGTGGGGGCAGACCTGGTCGTTCACCGCCAAAACCAAGGACGGATCCAGCTTCACGCGCAATGTCACGGGGGGGCAAGTGGGGCGGATCGTCCTGAAGAACAAC
>DASQAE010000096.1:0-13654 GCA_035635915.1 Burkholderiaceae bacterium
ACCTGCTCACAAAGTTCCTGATCCCGACGCGCGGCCAGATCCTGTTCAACGGGCACGACATCACGTTGGAACGACCGGCCCAGATCGCGCGTCGTGGCATCGTACGGTCGTTTCAGATCTCGGCCACGTTTCCGCATCTCACGGTGCTGGAAAACGTGCGCATCGCCCTGCAGCGCGGCCTCGGCACGTCGTTTCATTTCTGGCGCTCGGAGCGAACGCTGGACGCTCTGAACGAGCGCGCCCTGCAAATGCTCGAGACCGTTGGCCTGAAGGAGTTCGCGGGTTACGTGACGGTCGAATTGCCCTATGGTCGCAAGCGCGCGCTTGAAATCGCGACCACGCTGGCGATGGATCCGGAGTTGATGCTGCTCGACGAGCCGACGCAAGGCATGGGCCACGAGGACGTCGAGCGGGTGACGCAGCTGATCAAGAAGGTGGCGGCAAACCGCACTGTGCTGATGGTCGAGCACAACATGAACGTGGTTGCCACGATCGCCGACACCATCACTGTCCTGCAGCGTGGTCAGATCATCGCTGAGGGCCCATATCAGCACGTCTCCACCAATCCGCAGGTGCTCGAGGCCTACATGGGCAGCGCGGACGCCGAACTGCAGGGCGCGCATGGCTGATGCGGCGGGACAGCGCGGCGAGTTTCTGCGCATTAATGGGCTGCACGCCTTTTACGGCGAGTCGCACATCCTGCACGGCGTCGATCTGACGGTGAATCGTGGCGAAGTGGTTACGCTGCTTGGCCGTAACGGCGCCGGGCGCACCACGACCCTGAAGTCGATCCTCGGCTTGGTCGGTCGTCGCACCGGATCGATAACGGTGAACGGCGTTGAGGCGGTTGCCCTTGCGCCGCACCGGATTGCGCGCCTTGGCATCGGTTATTGCCCGGAGGAACGCGGCATCTTCGCCAGCCTTTCCTGCGAGGAGAATCTTCTGCTTCCGCCGCCGGTGGCGAGCGGCGGACTCGGGCTGGACGAGATCTACGCGATGTTTCCCAATCTGCAGGAGCGCCGTGCCAGTCCCGGCACGCGCCTTTCCGGTGGTGAACAGCAGATGCTGGCGGTGGCGCGCATCCTGCGCACCGGCGCGAAACTCCTGTTGCTCGATGAAATCTCCGAAGGGCTTGCGCCGGTGATCGTGCAAACGCTGGCGCGCACGATCCGCATGTTGCGCGAGCGTGGATTGACCATCGTGATGGTCGAACAGAACTTCCGGTTCGCTGCGCCACTGGCGGACCGGTTTTACGTGATGGAGCATGGCCGCATCGTCGAAAGTTTCGCCGCCGGCGAACTGGAGGCGAAGCGTGACATGCTGCATGAGTACCTGGGCGTTTGATTGGTCAGGCGCGCTGGTCCCTGAAAAGCAGCAGTCGCGCAAGCGACGAGAGGAACGAGGCAGATGAAACGCAATTTGGTTTCGATACTGGTCGCCGCCGCCTGCGCGTGGTGCGCGGTTGCCCAGGCACAGATTTCGGACGGTGTAGTGAAGATCGGCGTGCTGAGCGATATGTCGAGCCTTTACGCCGACATCGGCGGGCCGGGTTCGGTGGTAGCCGCGAAAATGGCGGTCGAGGACTTTGGCGCGGCGAAAAAAGGCATGAAGATCGAGATCCTATCCGCCGACCACCAGAACAAGCCCGACGTCGGTTCCAACATCGCACGCCAGTGGTACGACACGGACCAGGTCGATGCAATCGTCGACGTGCCGACCTCGTCGGTCGCGCTGGCAGTGAGCCAGATCACGCGCGACAAGGGCAAGGTGTTCCTGGTTTCGGGCGCGGCTTCTTCCGATCTCACCGGCAAGGCCTGTTCGCCGAACACGGTCCACTGGACCTATGACACCTGGATGCTTGCCAACGGCACCGGCGGTGCGATCGTAAAAACCGGCGGCGACTCGTGGTTCTTCATCACTGCCGACTATGCATTCGGCCACGCACTTGAACGCGACACCGAAGCGGTGGTGCTTAAATCCGGCGGCAAGGTGCTCGGCAAGGTGCGCGTGCCGCTGAACACGCAGGACTTCTCCTCATTCCTGCTGCAGGCGCAATCGTCGAAGGCGAAGATCATCGGCCTCGCCAACGCCGGCGGCGACACCATCAACTCGATCAAGCAGGCATCCGAGTTCGGCATCACCAAGGGCGGTCAGAACCTCGCCGGCCTGCTGGTGTTTCTGAGCGACATCCACGGGCTCGGGCTCGACAAGGCCCAAGGCCTCATCTTCACCGAGACGTTCTACTGGGACCTGAACGACCAGACGCGCGCCTGGAGCAAGAAGTTTGCGGCTGCAAGTGGCGGCAAGTACCCGACCATGGTGCAGGCGGGCGTGTATTCGGCGGTATTGCATTACCTGAAGGCGGTCGAGGCCGCGAAGACGGATGACGGCACCAAGGTGGTCGCGCAGATGAAGGCAATGCCGACCGACGACCCGTTGTTCGGCAAAGGCTCGATTCGCGCTGATGGACGCAAGATCCACCCTGCGTATCTGGTCGAAGTGAAAAAACCGTCCGAGTCGAAGGGCCCGTACGACTATTACAAGGTGCGCGCGACGATCCCGGCCGAGCAGGCGTTCAGGCCGCTCTCCGAAGGTGCGTGCCCTTTAATCAAGTAACCGGAGTCGGTGTTGTAACCGCTTCGGTTACAACACCGACGTTCTAACCTTATGTTTGGCATTCCCACGCAGGCGCTGTTCGGCCAGCTGTTGATCGGCCTGATCAACGGCTCGTTCTACGCGTTGCTGTCGCTCGGGCTTGCCGTGATCTTCGGGCTTCTCAACATCATCAACTTCACGCATGGCGCCCAGTACATGCTGGGGGCGTTTGCGGCGTACTTTCTTCTCAACAAGCTCGGCGTTGGTTACTGGTGGTCGCTCCTGATAGCGCCGGTTGCAGTAGGCGCCATCGGCATCGCGATCGAACGCCTGATGCTGGCGCGCCTGTACAAACTCGATCATCTGTACGGGCTGCTGCTCACGTTCGGCCTGGCCCTGATCATCCAGGGCACCTTCCGGCATGAGTTCGGATCTGCCGGCCTGCCCTACTCCATGCCGCAGGAGCTGGTAGGGGGGCGCAACCTCGGGTTCATGTTCCTGCCCAACTATCGGGCGTGGGTGATCGTCGCGTCACTTGCAATCTGCCTCGGCACCTGGTTCGTGATCGAGCGCACAAAACTCGGCGCGTATCTGCGCGCCGCCACCGAGAATCCGCAGCTGGTCCAGTCGTTCGGCATCAACGTGCCGCGCATGATCATGCTCACCTACGGGTTCGGCGTGGGCTTGGCTGCGTTCGCCGGCGTGATGGCAGCGCCGATCTATCAGGTCAGCCCGCAGATGGGCTCCGATCTCATCATCGTGGTGTTCGCGGTAGTGGTGATCGGCGGCATGGGATCGATTCTGGGATCGATCGTCACCGGGTTCGGCGTCGGTCTGATCGAAGGGCTCACGAAGGTGTTCTACCCCGAGGCATCGAACACGGTGATCTTCATCATCATGGCCATCGTGTTGCTGATCAAACCCGCCGGCCTGTTCGGCACGCAGAAGTGAGGCGTGCGATGACGGCCATCCCAACCCCGTTTACGCCAGCTACCAACAAGATGCGCCATCAGCGCCTGGCGATTGTGGTGATGGCGGTCATCTTCCTGCTCGCACCGCTGGTGGTCTATCCGGTGTTCATGATGAAGGTGATGTGCTTCGCATTGTTCGCGTGCGCGTTCAACCTTCTGATCGGATTCGGCGGCCTGCTTTCGTTCGGCCATGCGATGTTCCTCGGCACCGCCGGTTATGTATCGGCTCATGCCGCCAAGGTGTGGGGATTCACGCCCGAACTCGCGGTGCTTTTCGCCACCGCCGCGGCAAGCCTGCTCGGCGTGCTTACCGGGTTGCTCGCGATTCGGCGCCAGGGCATCTACTTCGCGATGATCACGCTCGCGCTGGCCCAGATGGTCTTTTTCTTCTATCTGCAGGCACCGTTTACCCACGGTGAGGACGGGATCCAGGGCGTGCCGCGCGGCAAACTGTTCGGCGTTGTCGATCTGAATCAGCCGCTGGCGATGTACGGCTTCGTGCTTGCGATCTTCCTCGGCGGGTTCCTGCTGATCTATCGCATCGTGCATTCGCCGTTCGGGCAGGTGCTGAAAGCGATTCGCGAGAACGAGAGTCGCGCGATCTCGCTCGGCTACGACGTCGATCGTTACAAGTTGCTTGCATTCGTGCTTTCGGCTTCGCTCGCAGGCCTGGCGGGCGGGACCAAGGCACTGGTGTTCCAACTCGCCTCGTTGACCGACGCGCACTGGAGCATGTCGGGCGAAGTCGTGCTGATGACGTTGCTTGGCGGCCTGGGCACGATCTTCGGTCCGGTGGCGGGCGCTGTAATCATCGTCACGATGGAAAACTACCTGTCCCAGCTCGGCGCCTGGGTGTCGGTCGTACAAGGGGTGATCTTCGTCGTATGCGTATTGGCGTTTCGCCGCGGCGTGATCGGCGAAATCGCGCATGCGTTGAAAAAACCGTTGTAGTTGCCGGGACGGCTTTGCCGTCCCGGCGTTTCCAATTTTTTTACTCCACGATGGTTTGCGATTGTTCGCGAACGTATTGCGGCAGGTACCAGAACGAGCCGATCGCCTTGCCGCTTGAACCACTGCCCTTCCAGCCACCGAACGGCTGATATCCGGGCCACGCGCCGGTCGTTGCGCCGTGCGGACGGTTCACGTAGATGACACCGGCTTCGATGCGGTCGAGAAACGGTTGGATCTCGTCTTTGGCGCCGTAAAAACCGGCGGTCAGTCCATAGTTGGACTCGTTCGCAAAGTCGATCGCCTGTGCCACGGAGTCGACCTCGCCGACCAGCACCAGCGGTATGAATTTCTCTTCGCGCCACAGGCGATAGTCAAGCGGTGCGCTCGCAACCGTCGGCGCGACGAACCAGCCGTGTGCAAGCGCGCCATCGGTCAAGCGCGCGCCGCCGACTACGATATCCCCGTGCTCCTGCAGGTTGCTCACGCACTTGGCATAACGCTCGTAGGCGGCGCGATTGATCACTGGACCGAGCCAGTTCTCGCGCTGCGTTGGATCGCCGATGCGAATTTCGCTGGCAAGTTGCGCCAACCGCCGGCGCAGCGCGTCCGCCACCGGTTGCTCGGCATAGACGCGTGAACACGCGGAGCACTTTTGCCCCTGCAGACCGAAGGCGGAACGCATGATGCCGAGTGCGGCCCGATCAAGATCGGCGTGGCGCGACACGATCGCGGCGTTCTTGCCGCCCATTTCCGCGATGCACGGCCGCGGCCACATGCCATGCGCAAACTTGCGCACGAGGCCCATGCCGACGTCGTGCGAACCGGTAAACGTGATGCCTGCAATGTCCGGGTGCTCGGCCAGTGCAGCGCCGGTCTCGGTGCCAGGCCCGGTTACGTAGTTGACGACACCCGGCGGCAGACCTGCGTCGCGCAACACCTGCATCAGCAGCAGGCCGGACCATGCGGTATCGCTCGCTACCTTGAACACAACCGTGTTACCGGTGACCAGCGCCGCTCCGATCGGCCCACCTGCGAGCGCGAACGGGAAATTGAACGGCGCAATGACGGCCCATACGCCGTAGGGCTTGAGCAACGTGCGGTTGCGGCTGATAAACCCAGGCAGCGGATCGTTGGGAAGATCCTTCACGAAGCCGTGATTGGCTTCCATCTGCTCGCCGTACCAGGCGAAAAGATCTGCCGTCTCCTGTACCTCGCCCAACGCTTCCATGCGGTTCTTGCCGACTTCGAGCGCGACTACCGCTGCAATGTCGTAGACCCGTTCTTCGATCAGTGCGGCAACCCGTCGCAGCAGACGCACGCGCTCGGCCCATCCGAGCGCACGCCAGGAAGGGAACGCACGCCGCGCAGCACGCACGGCCACATCGACGTCCTCGTGTGTCCCGTGGGCGAATCGCCCCACCAGGACGCGCCGGTCGATGGGCGAGAACACTTCGAACACGCTGGCCGAAGCGCACGGCGAACCATCGACCCACATCGTGTGGGTCGCGCCGAGGCCGGCACGCACCCGGCCAAGTGCGGCATCGAAGTTCGCGTGCAGCTGCGGTGGCGGATCGAACATGGTCGAATAGGTGAGCCTGAAACTCGCTGCATCACGCATGGCCGATTCCTCCCGGCGCGAAAAGGCCATCGTAGTACCGAAGGTGATACCGCACGACGCGCCAAACGTCTCACTTGCTTTCCGCTCCGATGGGTAGAGACTAGGTGCTGGTGTCGTTGCGCATGAATCAGATTCGCCCTCCCGCGGTCGCTGGATTGTTTTATCCGGATCAGCCACGCGCTCTGCGCGCGACGGTTGACGAGTTGGTGGCGGCCGCCGAGCCGGCGGAAATCACACGCGATTTGCTCAAGGTGTTGATCGTTCCGCACGCTGGATATGTCTACTCCGGCCCAGTCGCGGCGGCGGCGTACGCCCTGCTCAAGGCACATCGGCAGCGCATTCGGCGCGTAATCCTGCTCGGACCGACACACCGCGTCGCGATCCGCGGCGTCGCGATTCCGGATACGGACGCGTTTGCAACGCCTCTTGGTACGGTTGAACTCGATCGCCCCTTGTTGGCGCAACTCGCAGGCCTGCCCCATGTCGTGCGCAGTGAGGCCGCTCATGCGGACGAGCACTCGCTCGAAGTACAGGTACCCTTCCTGCAGACGGTGCTGGGCGATTTCACGCTCGTGCCGCTAGCCGTTGGCGAGATTGCCGCCAACGATCTTGCCGCCGTGCTCGATGCGGTATGGGGCGGCGACGAAACGCTCATCCTGGTCAGCTCGGACCTCTCGCACTATCACCGCTATGGCGAAGCTTGTGCGATCGACCGCGCAACCGTCGAGCGCGTTCTTGCACTTCACGCCGGGCTTGACCACGCCCAGGCGTGCGGCGCTACACCGATCAACGCGGCGCTGACGCTTGCCCGGCGTGCCGGACTGCAGCCGCGTCTGCTGAAGTTATGCAACTCCGGCGATACTGCCGGCGACCGGGCGCGTGTTGTCGGCTACTGCGCAATTGCCTTTGAACGCCCGCATGATGTACGCCACTGATTCGCGCGGTCCGGCGCTGGTTATGCGCGCGCGCAACGCCGTAGGCGCTGCGTTCGGCGCGCTGCCCGTGGAAGTGCCGGACCATCCTGATCTTTGGTTGCCGGGCGCCACGTTCGTCACCCTCCATACCGCGGGCTTGCTGCACGGCTGCATCGGCTCGCTCGAAGCGACCCGCTCGCTCGCCGAAGACGTGCAGGCGAATGCAATCGCCGCCGCCTTCCACGATCCACGTTTTCAGCCGCTGACCGCACGCGAGTTCAGCAACACGCGCTTCGAGGTTTCGGTGCTCGGCCCGGCCTCGCCAGTAGCGGCCGCTTCCGAAGACGAGGCGATCGCGGCGCTCGTGCCGCACCGTGATGGAGTCACGCTCTCGTGGCCGGACGGTCGTGCGACCCTGTTACCCCAGGTCTGGGCCAGTTTGCCCGATCCAAAGGATTTCCTACGCGCGCTCAAGCGAAAGGGTGGACTGCCGGCTGACTTCTGGGGTCCGGACCTGCGCCTCGAGCGCTACACCGTGATGCACTTCGACGAAACGCCGGAGGCCGTGGCGTGACCGCGCGTGAAGCTTCGTCCGACCCGCCATTTGCCGGGCGCTGGTGGCATCGGCTCGATGATGGTCGCATCCAGTGCGACCTTTGCCCGCGCGACTGCCGCCTGCACGAAGGACAACGCGGAATGTGTTTCGTGCGCCAGCGCAGCGGCGACGCGATGGTGCTGACCACCTACGGCCGCAGCTCGGGTTTTTGCATCGATCCGATCGAAAAGAAACCGCTGAACCACTTTTATCCCGGCTCCAGCGTGCTTTCGTTCGGCACGGCAGGCTGCAACCTCGCCTGCAAGTTCTGCCAGAACTGGGACATCTCCAAGTCACGCGAGATGGACCGGCTGATGGACACCGCTTCGCCAGAGCGCATAGCGCAGGTCGCTTCTGCTCAGGGTTGTCGCAGTATTGCGTTCACCTACAACGATCCGGTGATCTTCGCGGAATATGCGCTCGATTGCGCGCACGCCGCGCACGCCGCAGGACTGCAGACAGTGGCGGTCACCGCCGGCTACATCCACGCTCAGCCGCGGCAGGAGTTCTACGCCGCGATGGATGCGGCGAACGTGGATCTAAAAGGATTCACCGAGGATTTCTACTTCAAGCAGACCGGCGCCCATCTCGCGCCGGTGCTGGAAACGCTCGAATACATCCATCACGAGACGGACTGCTGGCTCGAAATCACCACCCTCATCATCCCGGGCCACAACGACTCGGACGCCGAACTCGACGCAATGACGCGGTGGATCGCCGCGCACCTCGGCATGGACGTGCCGCTGCACTTCACCGCATTTCATCCCGACTACAAGATGATGGACGTTGCGCCAACGCCGCCATCGACGCTGCAGCGCGCGCGCCGTATCGGCATGAACAACGGACTGAACTACGTTTACACGGGCAACGTGCACGATACGCAGGGCGGAACGACGTTCTGCCCCGGCTGCGGTGAGGCGCTGATCGTGCGCGACTGGTATCGCATCCTCGCGTTCAACGCCGATGAGCACGGGGCGTGCGGCGCATGCGGCACGAACCTCGCCGGGCATTTCGCAGCATTCGCAGGATCATTCGGCCGCCGGCGTATCCCGGTACGCGTGGGCGTCTAGCGGCCGATCGTTCAACGGGCCTTGGAGTCGGCCTGCATCATGCCAAAAACGTTGCCCTCAGTGTCCTTGACGTACGCCAACCATCCCACACCGGGAATCGGCCTGGTGGGCACGGCTTCGACGGCACCGAGTTGTTTGGCCTTTGCGAGTGTGCTTGCAAGCTCGGCGACGTCTACCGTGCACACGTACGCAATGACTGCCTGACCATCGATCGCGCCCCGCCGCCGCACGAGCCCGCCGTTGATGCCCGGCGTGCCGTCTTCGCCAGTCTTGATGAGCCAGTATTCGACCTCGCCCCCGCCCCAGGCCGTGAACTGCCATCCGAACAGTGTTTCGTAGAAACGGATTGCACGCGCGGGATCGTCGGCGTGAACTTCGAAGTGAATGACGCGTGGCATGTTTGCCTCCTGCTCGCTGTTTATCGGGGGTGCACTACTTCTTCTGCGCCGCCTGCTCATGCATCTTGCGCAGCTGGTTCAGCCATTCGGTCCAGTCGACCGGACCACTGTCGAAACGCTTCTTGAGGTTGTTGAGGACGTTGCCCCACGCACGATCGAAGTAGGCGTAAGCCTTGTCCCATTCGCCGCCCTCGCCCCAACCGATGTGTGTGAGCAGCAGGCGCACCTGTTTATCACCCACGGGTTCGAAACGAATCACCACGAACGTGCGCTGCTTGCGCACTTCGGGCAGGCTGGGCGGTGCATTCCAGTCGAACGAAAGCATGCGCATCGGCTGCAGTGCCATGAAGCGCATTTCGTCCGCGCCTTTCATCCCCGGCGCTGCGAGCGGATCGATGTAAATCTGGAACGGCCCGCCCGCACGGGCTTCGACGTTGGCATCGGGCGCAAAAAAACTGATGATGCCTTCGCGCGTGGTCCACGCTTGCCACGCCTGCTCGAGCGTGGCGTCCAGCGTCATCTCCTTGTTGATACTGCGCTCGGCCGCGAGCGCCGAAGCACCAACACTCAAGAGCAGGCACAGTCCTATCATCCCGACGCGTTTTTTCACTTCGCCTCCTCCGCACAAGCCACGAACCGCGCCAGTACAGCCTGCCATCCACCGTCGTAGTTGTCGCGCGCCTGGACATCGCGTGTCTCCCAGCCATCGTGGAGCAGCCGCACCTCGGTGCCGCCCTGTACCGCGCTGAATTCGACCGTGAGCTGCGTGGCCTGCGCAACCGGCACGCCCGGATGCCAGGTCATCGAAAAACGACGCGGCGGATCCCACGCGGTGACAGTGCCCCACGTATGACCCTCGCCTGCGCGCGTGCGTTCGATGACCGCACCTCCAACGCGCGTCTCGAACTGCACGTCGAGCGAGTCGGCGCCACCGCAGGAGTATTGCCAGAGCGGCCACCAGCGCGCGAGATCACGGGTAAAAAGGTCGAATGCAGCCGCGGGCTCCAGGCGCACGCGCAGCGTCCTTTCGACCGGTGCGATCGCCATCGTTCTTCAGCGCTTGCGCGGCCGGGTGTTGTTGGCAACCAGCGCATAACGGCGCAGCGCACGCTCCCACATCTGGTCGAGTTCATCGCGCAGCTGCGCCAATGCGTCCGGTTGCACGGCGTAGAGATTGCGCGTGCCCTGCGCACGAAACTGCACCAGGCCGGCGCTCTCGAGCAGCCGCAGATGTTTGCTCACCGCCGGCCGGCTGATCGGCAACCGCTCGGCAATCTCGCCGACCGAACGCTCGCCTTCGAGCAGAACACGCACGATCGATTCGCGCGTGGGATCGGCTAACGCGGCATGCAGTGCCGCTCCACTGCGCCGGTGGGCCGATCTATTGGTAACCATATGGTTACCGTACGCGGCGCCCGCAGCACTGTCAAGCGTCGCGTTACGTTTGCACCCTACGGGCGGATCACGAGTTTGCCGATGGCGCGCCGGTGCAGCAGGGCGTCGAGCGCCTGCGGTGTTTCGGCCAGTGGATAGGTGTGCGAGACGTGCGGCTTCAGCTTGCCCTGCGCGAGCCACGTGAATAACTCGACCATCATCTTGCGATTAGCTGCCGGTTCGCGCCGCGCGAAGTCGCCCCAGAAGACACCCACCGCTGCCGCACCTTTGAGCAAGAGCAGGTTGGCCGTGATCTTGGGAATTTCGCCATTGGCGAACCCGACCACGAGCAGCCGGCCGCGCCACGCAATCGACCGCAGCGCAGGCTCCGTGTATGCACCGCCAACGGGGTCGTAGATGGCATCGCACCCCTTGCCGTCGGTCAGTGTCTTGATTGCGTCACGCAGATCGAGCTTGGAATAGTTGACCAGCGCGTCGGCGCCGTGCTCGTGTGCAGCGGCAAGTTTCTCATCGGTCGAAGCCGCGGCGATGACGCGCGCGCCGATGATCTTGCCAAGCTCCACGGCTGCGAGCCCGACGCCCCCGCCGGCGCCAAGCACCAGCAGCGTTTCGCCCGCTTTGAGTTGACCACGATCGAAAAGTGCGTGATGCGAGGTCGCGTAGGTCAGCGTGAACGCCGCTGCGATGTCGTCGCTCAGACCGTCTGGAATCGGCGTGGCCAGCGCGGCGGGTGCGCAGGCGTATTCCGCAAAGGCGCCGAGGCCCACGAATCCGATCACACGTTGGCCGAGTTTGAGTTGCGTCACGCCCTCGCCAAGCGCATCGACCGTGCCGGCTACTTCGGTCCCGGGCGTAAAGGGCAGCGGCGGCTGCTGCTGATATTTCTTCTGGATGATCAGCGCGTCGGGAAAGTTGACGCCGGCGGCGTTCACACGCAGGCGTACTTCACCCGCCTTCGGCTCCGGCAGCGGCACTTCGACCAGGCGCAGCTTGTCGGGACCGCCCCACTCCTGGCACTGAATGGCTTTCATGATTCCTCCGGTGGCGCGGCGAATTTACCTGCTTCGGCGCGCGTCAACAAACACGCCGGGTCGCTGCGCTATGCTCGACCGCCAAGGAGGACAGCCCATGGATTTCGACTACTCGCCCAAGGTTCAGGAGTTGCGCAGCCGTGTCGACGGGTTCATGCAGGAATTCATCTTCCCGCAGGAACACCGCTTCCACCAGGAAATCGAGGAGAACACGCGCAACGGGCGACGCTGGACGCCGACACGTGTAGTCGAAGAGCTGAAGCCGAAGGCGCGCGCTGCGGGGTTGTGGAATCTCTTCCTTCCGGAGTCCAAACGCGGTGCCGGCCTCACCAATCTCGAGTACGCACCGCTTGCCGAGCTGATGGGCGGCGTGACGTGGGCGAGCGAGGTGTTCAACTGCAGCGCACCCGACACCGGCAACATGGAAACGATCGAGCGCTATGGCACCGAGCCGCACAAACGTCAATGGCTCGAGCCGCTGCTTGCCGGTGAGATCCGCTCGGCGTTCGCGATGACCGAACCCGACGTCGCGTCCTCCGATGCCACCAACATCCAGACCAGCATGCGGCGCGAAGGCGACGCGTATGTCATCAACGGCCGCAAGTGGTGGACCTCGGGCGCGGGCGATCCGCGCTGCAAGATCCTGATTGTGATGGGCAAGACCAATCCCGATGCCGCGCGCCACTCGCAGCAGTCGATGATCCTGGTGCCCACCGACACGCCGGGAGTGAAGATCATCCGCCCGCTCAGCGTGTACGGTTACGACGACGCGCCGCACGGACACATGGAGGTGGTGTTCGACAACGTGCGTGTGCCGACCAGCAACATCCTGCTGGGTGAAGGGCGCGGATTCGAGATTGCGCAGGGTCGCCTCGGACCGGGCCGCATCCATCACTGCATGCGCACGATCGGCGTCGCCGAACGCGCCTTGAGCCTGATGTGCAAGCGCCTGGTCGCGCGAGTCGCTTTCGGAACGCCGATCGCTAAGCAGACGGTCTGGCAGGAACGCATCGCCGAATCGCGATGTTTGATCGACCAGGCACGCCTGCTGACGCTGAAAGCCGCGCGCATGATGGACACGGTCGGCAACAAGTCCGCCAAAGCGGAGATCGCGATGATCAAGGTGGTGGCGCCCAATATGGCGTGCACGATCATCGACTGGGCAATCCAGGCGCATGGCGCCGGCGGCGTATCCGACGACTTTCCGCTTGCCAGCGCGTATGCGCACATTCGCACCCTGCGCATCGCCGACGGTCCGGACGAGGTCCATCGCAATGCCCTCGCCAAGCTCGAGATCGCGCGCCATGCGGGCCTGCCGGGATCCGAGAAAGACATCGAAATGCCCGTCACCCGCGGAGCCTGATCGATGATCGACGTCTTCACCTGGGCCACGCCCAACGGCCACAAGATCCACATCATGCTGGAGGAATGTGGACTGCCGTGGACCGTGCACGCGGTCGACATCGGAGCGGGCGACCAGTTCGAGCCCGAGTTCCTCGCCATCAGTCCCAACAACAAGATTCCGGCGCTCACCGATTCCGATGGCCCGGACGGCAAGCCGATCTCTTTGTTCGAGTCGGGTGCAATCCTGCTCTACCTTGCCGCAAAAACCGGGCGTTTCCTGCCCAAGGATGCCCGCGGCAAGTACGTGGCCCTGCAGTGGTTGATGTTCCAGATGGGCGGTGTGGGGCCCATGTTTGGCCAGGCGCATCACTTCCGCAACTACGCGCCCGAAAAGATCGAATACGCGGTCAACCGCTACACCCGCGAAGCCAACCGGCTGTATGCGGTGATGGACAAGCAGCTCGGCAAGGCGCCGTATTTCGCCGGCGAATACTCGATCGCGGACATCGCCATTTTTCCCTGGACCCGCTCGTATGCCAACCAGGGCGTCAATCTCGACGAGTACCCCAACGTGAAGCGTTGGTTCGATGCGATCAATGCCCGCCCCGCAGTGCAGCGTGGCGTGCAGGTTCTCGCCGATCGCCGGCGCCCGATCACCGGCGAAAAGGAGCGCAACATCCTTTTCGGCGACAAGCAATACGAGCGCCGCTGACCGGCGCTCGTTCGAGTCTCTCCTTGTTGCGACGATCGGCCGCCCGCTCTAGCCGGACGG
>DASQAE010000097.1:0-9835 GCA_035635915.1 Burkholderiaceae bacterium
TTTCGCCGGCGACGATCGGTGCGTCGCCTGATACCGGATTCGCAAGTGCGCGCACCGCTTCGAGCGCGTATGCATCATCGATCGCGATCGCTCCGGTGGCGCCGGCGTGCAGGATCTCCCACGCGAGTTCGGAGACTTCGCCGCATGCAAGTCCGGCCATGACGGTTTCCAGATTGCCGCCGACCACGACGGGATGGCCGGCAACGACGCTTTGATAGAAACAATCGGCACGCGTCGGCTCGACCACGATCAGCGACGGCCTGCGTTCGCCCCAGTGCAGCCAGAAGTACGCGCAGATTGCGGCGGCCAGCGCGCCGACGCCTGCCTGCACGAACACGTGCGTCGGTGGTTCGCCCTGCGGCAGCTCGCGCACGATCTCCGCTGCCATCACGCCATAACCATGCATCACGTCGAGCGGAATGTCGCGGTAGCCCGGATACGACGTGTCGGAGACGACGGTCCAGCCGTTCGCTGCAGCCGTGGTTGCTACCTGCCGTACGGCGTCGTCGTAGTTGCCATCGACGACCCGCACTTCGGCGCCATAACGCGCGATCGCATCGCGCCGGCCCTGGCTGACGTGCTCGTGTACGAAGATCACGCAACGACAGCCGAAAAGATGCGCGCCCCACGCGACCGAGCGGCCGTGGTTGCCGTCGGTGGCGCAGGTGACAGTGGTTGCGCGCACGACCGAGGCGAACTCGCCCGCGACCAGCTGGTGCGAGGTCACCGTCGCAACTCCGCGCTCCTCTATCACCCGCTTGCGCAGCACGTTGGCGACCGCGTATGCGCCGCCGAGCGCTTTGAAGCTCTTCAAGCCGAAACGACCCCGCTCATCCTTGTACCAAAGCTCGTTCAAGCCGAGCGCACGCGCGATGCCGTCGAGACGCACGAGCGGCGCTGGCTCGTATCCAGGCCAACTTGAGATCTCCGCGAGCGCAGCGTCGAAGCCGCGCTGGTTGAGAACCTGAGAGCGTTGGGCGCCGTAGGGCTCGTTCGGCGGAGCGGCGGCAGGATTATGAAATGCACGCGCTTGAGCCTTGAGATCGTTCATCGTTCGTCCGCCCTCATCCCAACGCTCCGCCGCAGGCGAGGGAGGGAGAGCGTTCCCTCCCCTGCGAAGCGGGGGAGGGTCAGGGTGGGGGCCGAGTTCAGTTCACTCTTCTCCAACAGGACTCTCCGGTGTGCGCAGATGGCAGGCGACCCATTGCCCGGTTGCAACCTGCTTGAGCTCCGGCTCTTCCACCTTGCAGCGCGCTTCGACATACGGACAGCGTGTATGGAAGCGGCAGCCGGACGGTGGATTGATCGGGCTTGGTACGTCGCCGGACAGGACGCGGCGTTTTTTCCTTCGTGTCGGATCGGGCACCGGCACGGCTTCAAGCAGCGCTTCGGTGTACGGATGCTGCGGTCTTGTGAAGATGGCCTTCTTCGGCGCAATCTCGACGATCTTGCCGAGATACATCACTGCCACCCGATGGCTGATGTGCTCGACCACCGCGAGATCATGCGCGATAAAAAGATACGACAGGCGAAACTCCCGCTGCAGGTCCATCAACAGGTTGATCACTTGCGCCTGCACGGAAACGTCAAGTGCGGACACCGGTTCATCGCAGACGATGAGCTGCGGCTGCACGGACAGCGCGCGTGCAATGCCAAGCCGCTGCCGCTGCCCGCCGGAGAATTCGAACGGATACTTCACCATCTGATCGGCGCGCAATCCCACACGCGCAAAAAGTGCGGCCACACGTTCGCGCATCGGATCGCCCGCCAGCTTCTCGTAGTTGCGGATCGGTTCGGCCACGATGTCTGCGGCGCGCATGCGCGGGTTCAGTGATGCGTACGGATCCTGGAATACCGCCTGCAATTCGCGCCGCACGGGCCGCATCTGCGCTGGACTCAGGCTGCTGATGTCATTGCCTTGCCAGTGAATGCTGCCGCTGGTCGGCTCCTGCAGGCGCAAGATGAGCTTTCCTGTGCTCGATTTGCCGCAGCCCGATTCGCCGACCAGGCCGAGCGTTTCCCCACTGGCGATCGTAAAACTCACGCCATCGACTGCGCGCACCAGCGCGCTGCCGCGACCGAGCCAGCCCTGCTGCGTCGGGTAATACTTGCGCAGATGTTTCACCTCGAGCAGCGGGTTGGTCGTCATGCGACCTCCGCCTTGGCGCGGTTCACGATCGTGACCGAGTGCCAGCAAGCAGCCAAGTGGCCGCGCGCGTGTTCTTCGAGCGGAGGTGTTTCGGCGCGGCAGCGTTCGCTCGCGCTCGAACAGCGCGGCGCAAACAAGCAGCCCGCCATCTCTTCCCTAAGAGAAGGCACGAGCCCTGGAATCTCGACCAGGCGCTTGCCGGAATTGTCGATCGATTCGCCCAGATGCGGCATCGAGCCGAGCAACCCGAGCGTGTAGGGATGGCGCGGGCGCGCAAACAGTTCTTCCACCGGCGCCTCTTCGACCTTGCGTCCGGCGTACATGACGACCACGCGATGCGCCATCTCGGCCACAACGCCGAGATCGTGGGTGATGAGGATGATCGACGCCCGGGTCTCGTCACGCAGCTCGCGCATCAACTCGAGGATCTGTGCCTGGATCGTCACGTCCAGCGCGGTGGTCGGTTCATCGGCAATCAGCAGCCGCGGTCCGCAGGCAAGTGCCATGGCGATCATCACGCGCTGGCGCATACCACCGGACAGTTCGTGCGGATACTGCTTCACGCGCCGATCGGCCTCGGGGATGTGGACCTTGCGCAGCATTTCGATCGCGCGCGTGGTCGCATCCGTCTCGGACATACCCCGATGCAGCACCAGTGCTTCGGCAATCTGGCGCCCGATCGTGAGCACCGGATTCAGCGACGTCATCGGCTCCTGAAAGATCATCGCGATGGCGTTGCCGCGGATGGCGCGCATCTCCGCCTCCGCGAGACCGAGCAGATCGCGACCCTCGAACTCCACCCGGCCTGAGGCGAAACGCGCGGGCGGCATCGGCAACAAGCGCAGGATCGACATCGACGTCACGCTCTTGCCGCAGCCGGATTCACCGACGATCGCGAGCGTCTCGCCCGGCATTACATCGAAGCTCACGCCATCGACAGCTCGCACCACGCCATCGCGCGTGTGAAAGTGCGTGCGCAGGTTTTCGACCCGAAGCAGCGGCTTGGACCCGTCCGCCATCGCTACATCCGCCGCGCCAGGCGCGGATCGAGCGCGTCGCGCATGCCGTCGCCCAGCAGATTGACCGACAACACGGTGAGCGAAAGAAAGATTCCCGGGAACAGCAGGATCGTGCCCGCAACCTGAATCAGGCTGCGCGCCTCGGCCATGATGTTGCCCCAGCTTGGAATGTTCGGCGGCGTGCCGGCGCCGATGAAGGAGAGGATTGCCTCCGTGATCATCGCGGAGGCGCAGACGTACGTCGCTTGCACCAGCAGCGGCGCGAGCGTGTTCGGCAGGATGTGACGCAACAGGATGGCGGGCAGGCGTGTGCCCGCCGCGATAGCTGCTTCGACGTACGGCTGCTCGCGCAGGGTGAGCACGAGTGAACGCACCAGCCGCACCACGCGCGGTATCTCGGTGATCGTGATCGCCACGATGACGTTGCGCAGGCTTGCGGTCGTGAGCGAAATCAGCGCGATCGCCAGCAGCACGGATGGAATCGACATCAACCCGTCCATCACCCGCATCATCACGGCATCGAGCCAGCGCAGATATCCGGTGACAAGGCCGATGGTCAGCCCGATCAATGTTGAAAAGATCGCTACCGCAAGGCCCACCGTCAGCGACACGCGGGCGCCATAGAGCACGCGGCTGTAGACATCGCGCCCGAGCATGTCGGTGCCGAACCAGTACTGCGCGCCGGGCGGACGCAGGCGGCGGATCGGCGACACCGTCAGTGGATCGCCCGTGCCAAGCCACGGCGCTGCAATCGCGATCAGGATCATCAGCAAGAGCACAACACCGCCGACGATCGCGGTGGGATGGCGTCGGAACGCTTCCCTGAAGCGCTGCCATGTCGGCGAGGCCGACTTGGGGACGTTGAGCGTTATGGCAGCCATGCGCGCGATCAGTACCGGATGCGTGGATCGAACAGCGAATAACTCAGATCGACCAGCAGATTGACGAGCACGTAGAGGAGCGAAAAGAGCAGCGTCACCCCCTGGATGATCGGATAGTCGCGACGCAGGATCGCATCGACCGTCAGCCGGCCGATACCGGGAATGGCGAACACGGTTTCCGTCACGACCACGCCGCCGATCAACAGCGCAACCCCGATCCCGATGATCGTGACGATCGGCACCGCGGCGTTCTTCAGCGCATGTCGCGTCAGCACCGCACCCGGCGCGAGCCCCTTCGCGTTCGCGGTGCGCACATAGTCCTGCGCCAGCACATCGAGCATGCTGGCGCGCGTAATGCGCGCAATCAACGCCATGTAAACGAGGCCCAGCGCGACGCTCGGCAGGATCATGTGGCGGATGAATGGCCCGAACCCTTCGCGGATGCTTTGGTAACCCTGCACGGGCAGCCAGTCGAGCTGGATCGAGAACAACAGGATCAGGCCGTAGGCAATCACGAACACCGGCACCGAGAAACCGAGCACCGAAAGGCCCATCACCAGACGGTCGAGCCAGCCGCCCGCACGCGCCGCGGCCAGAACACCCAGCGGCACCGCCAGTCCGACCGCAACAATCAACGTGCAAATGGTGAGTGCGGCCGTGGGCTCGATACGTTGTCCGATCAGCGTTGCGACCGGCAGGTTGGTGAAGATCGAAGTGCCGAGATCGCCGCGCGCAAGCGCAAGCAGCCAGGTGCCGAAGCGCGTGAAGTAGGGTTGATCGAGGCCCAGTTGCGCGCGAATGCGCGCGATATCGGCCTCGGTCGCGATGTCACCGGCGATCACCGCCGCCGGATCGCCGGGGCTGATGTAGAGCAGCGAAAAAACAAAGAGCGCGACGACGCCCATCACGGGGATCGTTGCGAGTAGTCGCTTGAGCGTGTAGCGGAGCATCGAACTCCTCCCCCTTCAAGGGGGAGGCGGGGAGGGGGATGGGGTCAGCGTCGGACGAGCCCCATCCCCAACCCCTCGCCTTGAAGGGGAGGGGCTTACTTTTTCTCGACGTTCCAGAGAAACGTCACCGGCGAGATGATCAGGCCCGACAGATTGCTTCGATACGCGGTCGGGATGATGAATTGCGCGGTCGGGATGTAGGGCACCGTCTCGAACGCGCGTTTTTGCATTTCCTCCGCGACCTTCTTCTGATCTGCCGGCGTCGGTGCTGCGAACCACGCGTCGCGCAACTCTTCGAGTTTTGCGTCGCTCGGCCAGCCGAACCAGGATTTTTCGCCGGCGCCGCGCAGCGGCGAGTTCAATGCTGGCGAGGTGATGTCGGGACCGACGAACCACGTGTGGAAAATGCTCCACCCGCCTTTTTCAATCGGTTCTTTCGACGAACGCCGTGTGATCAGCGTGCCCCAGTCGCTCGCCGCCAGTTCGACGTTCAGTCCGATCGAGCGCAACAACTCCTGGGTCACCAACGCCTGCGCGTGCACGATCGGCTGGTCGGTGGCGGTCATCAGGATGATCTTTTCGCCCTTGTAGCCGGATTCCTTCACCAACGCTTTCGCTTTTTCAACGTCGCGTTTGCCGGTGAGCGCTTCCGAGCCGGCGGTGCTTGCCAGCGGCGTGCCGCAGGTGAAGTACGACGCACATGTCTTGCCGTTCTTCGCATCGCCGGCGATTGCAATCGCGTAGTCCTTCTGATCGACCACAGCCAGCACCGCCTGGCGCAACTTCTGGTTGTTGAATGGCGGTTGCAGGTGATTGAAGCGCAACAGGCCGATCGATCCGAGCGGATCGGTGTTGTCGACCTTGACGTCCTTGTTCTTCGCCAGCACCGGGATCAGATCCGGCGGGAGCTGTTGCCACCAGTCGACTTCACCCGCGTTGATGGCGGCCGCTGCGGTGGCGGAGTCCGGGATGTAGATCCACTCGACCCGATCGACCTTGACCACCTTGCCGCCCGCGCCCCACGACGGCGGTTCCTTGCGCGGCACATAGTCGGTGTTCTTGAGGTAGACGACCTTGCTGCCCGGCACCCACTGGTCCTTGACCATCTTGAACGGTCCGGAGCCGGTGGGATCGGTGATCTGGGTGAACGCGTCCGTCTTGGCGACGCGCTCCGGCATGATGAACGGCACGTTCGACGACGGTTTGCCGAGCGCGTCGAGCACGTACGGAAACGGCTTCTTCAGTTTCAGGCTGAACGTCTTGTCGTTGACCGCGGTCCATGCGTCGGTCATCTCGGCAAGCTTCTGGCCGAACACGTCGCGCTTGCCCCAGCGTTCGATCGACGCAATGCAGTCGGCCGAGCGCACCGCCGCGCCATCGTGGAACTTCAGCCCATCGCGCAGCGTGAACGTGTAGGTGAGGCCGTCCTTGCTGACCTCCCACTTATCGACCATCTGCGGTTGGATCTTGAAGGCCGCGTCGGTGGCGAAGAGAACGTCGTACACCATGTAGCCGTGGTTGCGCGTGATGTAGGCAGTGGTCCAGATGGGATCGAGGCTGCGCAGATCTGCTTCCGGAATGAACTTCAGGACCTTGCCCTGCGCCTGAGCGAAACCGCTGCACGCCAGTCCAAGAACGAGGGCAACGCAGGCCGCGAGACGGCGCCCGCCAAGCGAAAAGGTCATCGTGGATCTCCTCCGACGTTGTGCCGTGGGCCGTGTCCGTTGCGAACACGCTAACCATCGGACAGACTACACGTATCCCAACGGTGGCGGAGCAAATGGGAGCAGATCTGTTGTTGCGAGGAGCCGTCCTCTTCGACGGCAGCGGCGCGCTGCGCCGGCGCGGCGACGTGGCGGTCGAGAGCGGGCGTATCCAGGCGGTTGGCGACCTCGTGTCCACGGATGCAGGCAAGGTCATCGACCTCGATGGCCTCGCGCTCGCGCCGGGTTTCATCGACGTGCACACGCACGACGATCGCCTGCTGCTGGCCGATCCGTCGATGGCGCCCAAGGTCAGCCAGGGCGTCACCACGGTGGTCGTCGGCAATTGCGGCATCAGTCTTGCTCCGCTCGGCGAGCGTGTCGCCGTGCCGCCGCTCAATCTTGTCGCCGATGAGTCGAGCGCAGGTGAGGCACAGCGCTTCGACTCCTTCGCGCGCTACTTCGCTGCGCTGGAACAGCAACCTGCTGCGATCAACTGCGCCGCGTTGATCGGCCACACCACGCTGCGCGTGGTGGCGATGTCCGAGCTCGAACGCCCTGCGATGGAGCGCGAGATCACGGCAATGCGGGCGCTGGTGCAGGAAGGGCTCGATGCTGGTGCAATTGGCGTTTCCACAGGCATCTACTACGCACCGGCGAGCGCGGCAAACAGCGATGAAATCCGCCGCGTATGTGAACCGCTGCGCGGCACCTCGGCAGTGATCGCATCGCATATCCGCGACGAAGGCGCGCGCGTGCTCGAGTCGATGCGCGAGGCCATCGCGATTGCCGGCGGTGTGGGCGTTCGACAAGTCCTGTCGCACCACAAGGTGATCGGCCGCCCTAACTTCGGGCGTTCGCGCGAGACGCTTGCGCTGCTGGATGAAGTGCGGCGCACGCGCGACGTCTGTCTCGATTGTTATCCATACGCCGCGTCGTCGACGGTGCTGAGCAAGGATGCCGCCAGGCAAGCGCAGCGCGTGCTGATCGCGTGGTCGAAAGCGCGGCCCGATGCGGCCGGACGTTATCTGGACGAACTGGCGGCCGAGGGCGGCGTGGAGACGGACGCGTTGATCGATGCGCTGCAGCCCGCCGGAGCCATCTACTTCTCGATGGACGAGGCCGACGTCGAACGCATCCTCGCCTATCCCGAAACCATGATCGGCTCCGACGGGCTGCCGCACGACGAATTCCCGCATCCGCGCCTGTGGGGCGCGTTTCCGCGCGTGCTCGGGCACTACGCGCGCGAGCGCGGCCTGTTCACGTTGGAACAAGCTGTACACAAGATGAGCGGTCTGCCGGCAGCGCGTTTTGGTCTCGCGCAACGCGGCCTGATTGCACCGGGCTACAACGCCGATCTGGTGGTGTTCGATCCTGAACGCGTCGCCGACGCAGCAACGTTTGCGCGGCCGAAGGTGCCCGCGATCGGGATCATGTCGGTGTATGTGAACGGCACGGTCGCCTGGCAGGACGGTCGCAGCAGCGGCGCGCGTGCGGGCCGGATAATCCGGCGCTCGTGAGGTCAGCATGAAGATCGTCGCCGCACGCCTGAATCACGAGACCAACACGTTTTCGCCCGTGCCGACGCCGCTCGAATCATTCGGTCCCGATGGACCGACCTTCGGTGCGGCTGCCTATCAAGCCGCACGTGGTACGCGTACCGGACTCGGCGCATTCATCGAAGCCGCCGAGGCGCGCGGCGATCGGCTGACAGTTGCAGTCAGTGCAACGGCCAATCCGAGTGGCCGGGTCGACGATGCGGCGTACGAGCAGCTCACCGGAGCGATCTGCGCGGCAGTGCGTGAAGGCTGCGATGCCATCATGCTTGATCTGCATGGTGCGATGGTGGCCCAGTCGATCGACGATGGCGAGGGCGAACTGCTGCGCCGGCTGCGCACGATCGCGCCCGACACGCCGCTTGCCGTGGCCCTCGACCTGCACGGCAACATCACGCAGGCGATGGTCAAGCATGCCGACGTGATCGTGGGTTTCAAAACCTACCCGCATATCGACATGTTCGAAACCGGCGCGCATGCGGCGCGGCTGCTGTTCGAGGCGATCGACCATGGCCGCAAGCCGGCGCTGGCGTGGGCGCGCCCACCGCTGCTTTCGCACACACTGCGCAGCGCGACGGGCGAGGGCGCGATGCAACGCGCGGTCGAGCGCGCGCGACGCATGGAAGAGGCCGAGGGCCTGCTCGCCGTCACCGTCTTTGCCGGGTTTTCCTTGGCGGACATTGCGGACGCCGGCATGAGTGTCGTGACCGTGGCGCACTCGCGTGCCGAAGCGCAGCGCGCGGCCGATGAGTTGGCGGCACAGTTGTGGGACGAGCGTGCCAGTTTTGTCTATGCCAGCGCACCGTTGACCGACAGTGTCGCGCAGGCGCGCTTGCAACGCGCGCGTGATCCAGTGCCGGGCCGGCCGGTGCTCCTGCTGGATCACGGCGATAACGTGATGTCCGGCGGAACCTGCGATACCACCGACTTGCTCGAAGAATGCCTGCGCCAGAGTTTGCGCGGCATCGGCGTCGGTCCGGTGTGTGACCCACGCGCAGTTGCAACTGCGATCGATGCCGGGGTTGGCGCGCGCCTTGATATCCAGGTAGGCAATGCCCGTCCGCTGGGCTTGGGCTCCGATCCACGTCCGCGGCTGCAAGTGCAGGCGCGCGTGCGCGCGATCACCGATGGACGCTTTCGCATCAGCGGCCCCATTTACACAGGCGAAACGTGGTCGATGGGGCGCACGATTGTGCTCGAGGCGGATGCATTCACCATGGTTGTCTGCGAACGACCGATGGAACCACTCGATCTTGGCGTATTCGAAAGTGCTGGCGTCGACCCGCGACGCTTTGACTTTCTCATCCTCAAGTCGCGCATGTACTGTCGGCCGAGCTTCGTCCCGCTATCGAGCGCGTTGGTCGAATGCGACAGCCGCGGCGTGACCAGCTCCGATTACGCGTTGTTTCCTTTCCGGCGCGTGCGCCGGCCGATCTACCCGTTCGATAAACATGCGACGTTGCAGCGCTGAGGATCTCCCTGTGTCCAAGAGCATCAACCCGTTTGCGCCGTTGACCGGTCTTGCCGCTGCGCTCGCGCGGCGCGAGATGAGCGCGGTCGAACTGGCCGAGTTCTAC
>DASQAE010000098.1:0-5288 GCA_035635915.1 Burkholderiaceae bacterium
TGCAGCGCTTTACGACGGCGACACCGTGACGCGCGAAAGCCTGATGCAACAATTACCCAAGGAGCTGGCGGAACGAGCCCCGGAGAACAACGCGGCTGCGCCGGTTGCGGAAGCTGCCGCGACGCATCCACCCTTGAACTCGATCCAGGCGACCGAGCGGCAAGCGCTGCTGCGCATGCTCGAGGACCACCGCTGGAACGTCAGCAATGTCGCCAAAGCGCTCTCGCTCAGCCGCAACACGCTCTACCGCAAGCTCCACCGCCTCCACATCGAGCTCTCGAGCAGCAAACGTCTCGACTGAGGCAGCACCGGCATCGGGCGCGGATCCGCGCATCAAGGCGGCCCAGCCCGGTGCATCGGCGCGCCGGCGCAACGACAAGCCGCGGTTCGCCTGGGCCATCACCGGCTCGGGCCACATGCTCGAGGAATCGCTCGATCTCGCACGCGCGCTGCCGAATGTCGATCTGTATCTTTCCGCAGCCGCGGCGGAAGTGCTGCCGCTGTACAAACTCAGCATCGAAACGCTGAAACGCGACTTCCGCGTCTTCAGGGACAACAGTCGTTCGAGCGTGCCGGTGGGACTTCTGTACGCCGACTTCTATCACACGCTCGTCGTGGCGCCTGCAACCAGCAACACGGTTGCCAAATGCGCGTTCGGAATCTCCGATACGCTCCCCACCAACATGTTTGCGCAAGCGGGCAAGCTCGGCATTCCCGGCATCGTTTATGCCTGCGATACCGAACCGGTGGTGATCACGCGCAGTCCGCGCGAGTGGGTGGAGCTGCGGCCGCGCAACATCGAGCTGGAAAACGTCGCGCGCCTGCGCACGATCGATTTCTGCCGGGTAGCGAGTTCGCTCGACGAGCTGCGCACCGCTCTGGAGACGCGCCTGCGCGAACTCTCGCTGACATGGAAAGAATCGTCTTCCTGACCGGTCGGCTGGCGCACGCAAGCCTGGAACGTCTGCTTGCGGCAATGGATGCGCCGTTCGAATGGGAGGTGCGCGAGATCGGTTTGCAGGTGGCGGCGCTCATGACCGCCGATTTGATCCAGCGCCGTGTCGCAACCCCGGTCGAAGCCGATCGCATCCTTGTACCCGGCCGCTGCCGCGGTGACCTCGACGCGTTGACCGCGCACTACGGCATTCCGGTCATGCGCGGGCCGGAGGAACTCAAGGACATTCCGCAGTTCTTCGATCGCGCCGCCAAGCCGGTCGATCTGACCCAGCACGACATCACGATCCTTGCCGAGATCGTCGACGCGCCGCAGCTCGATGTTGCGCAACTACTGAGCCGTGCGGACCAACTGCGCGCCGACGGCGCGGATGTGATCGACCTCGGCTGCCTGCCTTCGACACCGTTCCCGCACCTCGAAGACGCGGTCAAGGCGCTGAAGGCCGAGGGCTTTTCGGTGAGCGTCGATTCACTCGATCCGCAGGAACTACTGCGCGGCGGCCATGCGGGCGCGGACTACCTGCTGAGCCTCACGCCCGAGAATCTCTGGATCGCCGACGAAGTGGCCGCGACGCCGGTACTGGTGGCGCGCGAGCCCGGCGACGAACCGGCGCTTTACGCGTCGATCGAAACGCTGCAAGGGCGTGGGCGCGCGTTCCTCGCCGACACCGTGCTCGATCCGATCCCGTTCGGTTTCACGGCGTCGATCGCGCGCTACTACCGCCTGCGCGAGCGTTTCCCCGCCGCGCCGATCCTGATGGGCATCGGCAACCTGACCGAACTCGTGGATGCGGATACGACCGGCATCAACGCATTGTTGTTCGGCATCGCGAGCGAACTGCGGGTCTCCGCGATTCTCACCACGCAGGTGAGCGGCCATGCCCGGCGCGCTGTGCGCGAGGCCGATGTCGCGCGCCGCATGATGTTCGCGGCACGCGAAGGCAACGTGCTGCCGAAGGGGCTCACGGACGAACTGCTCACCGTGCACCACAAGCGCCCGTTCCCCGACACCCCGGAGGAAATCGCCGAGATCGCGCGTGCGATCCGCGATCCGAACTTCCGCGTCCAGATCGCACCGGATGGCGTGCACATCTACAACCGCGACGGCCATCACGTTGCGCAGGATGTGTTCCAGTTGTGGCCAAAGCTCAAACTGGAGCACGACGCGGCGCACGCCTTTTACCTCGGCGTCGAGCTGGCGCACGCGCAACTGGCGTGGCAGCTCGGCAAACGTTATTCGCAGGACGAACCGCTCGACTGGGGCTGTGCGGTCGACCGGCAGCCGCAGGACCTGACCGCGTGGCACGCGCCCGGCCCCACCCTGCAGCGGCCGCGTAATCCCGCCGCCGGCAGCGAAAAGGCCGCTGCCAGGCAACCTGCGCGAGAATCCGATGATGATCTTTGAAACGATCGTCACTACGCTGTCTGCGACGGGCGTGCCGCACATCGCACCGATGGGCGTGCGCTACGAGGGCGACCTGGTCGTGCTGATGCCCTTCAAACCATCCACGACGCTGGAAAACATCCTCGGCTCCGGCTGTGCGGTGCTCAACCTGACCACCGACACGCGCATTTTTGCCGGCTGCGTCACGGGCCGCCGCGACTGGCCGCTGGTGGCTGCCGAAACCATCCGCTGCGCGCGGCTCGCGTCGAGCCTCGGCCACATCGAGCTGCTGCTGGCCGAGGTGCGCGATGACCCGGCGCGTCCCGTGCTGAAGATGGCGCGCGGTTACGCCGCACGCCATGCCGATTTCGCGGGCTTCAATCGTGCCCAGGCCGCGATCATCGAAGGCGCGGTGCTGGTGAGTCGCCTGCACATGCTGCCGGCCGCGAAGATCGACTCGGAGATAGCGTACCTGCAGATCGCCATCGACAAGACCGCAGGCCCGGCGGAACTCGAGGCGTGGCAGTGGCTGCGCGATGCGGTCGACCATTTTCGCGCCCATCCGCGCAGGAGCAACGTTTCGTGACGGCGCTGCTCGCGAGCGTACGCACCGAGGAGGAGGCGGTGCTGGCGATCGAGGCCGGTGCGGACATCATCGATCTGAAGGACCCGCACGCAGGTGCGCTCGGCGCGTTGGCGCTGCCGGTCATCCGCGCCATCGTCGCGCAGGTGCGCGCCATCAGCACCGCGCCCATCAGTGCCACGATCGGCGACCTGGCCGATGGCGAAATCGACGAGATGCGACGCCGCGTCGAAGCGACCGCCAGCACGGGCGTCGACTTCGTCAAGGTCGGCATCGCGCGCGGATCGAATGCACGCACCGCATTGGCGCTGCTGGCCGATCAGCCAGCGGCGGTCGTGCCGCTTTTTCTCGTCGATGGCGGACTCGAACTCGAGTTGATCGAGGCCGCGTGTGCGTTTGGTTTCCCGATCGTCATGGTCGACACCGAGAACAAACACGCAGGCAGTCTTTTCGATTGCGTTGCCTACGCGACGCTGCAGCAGATGCTCGACCTCGTGCGTGCGGCCGGCGCTCGCGCCGGCCTCGCCGGTTCATTGCGCGCAGAACACCTGGCCGCGCTGCGCGCGCTGGAGCCTGATATCGCAGGCTTTCGCGGCGCACTCTGCGATGGCGCACGCACCGGTCGGCTCGACCCCGACAAGGTGCGCGCACTGCGTGCGGCGCTACCCGCGTCGCATTCCGTTGCAGCGTTGCGCCGGCGTTCGAACGTAACTGGCACTCTGCCTCACGCCGCCTCGTCGTAGAACTCGACCACGCCGGTCTCGAGCGAGTATTCGGCCCCGACGACCCGCAGTCCTTCGTCCTGGATCAGTTGCTCGAGAATCTCCGAGCCATGCTTGAGGTGGTTCACCGACGCGGTGACGTTGGCACGGACCGCGTGCTGCAACAGGACCTCGGGCTCGTACTTGAGACCGGCGCGCATCAACACCTCGACCGCGGGGCGGATACGATCCACGATCGAGCGCAGGTTGCGCGACTGGTTTTCGTTGGGCGTGCGCAGTTCCTCGAGGGTGGCCTGAATGGCGCCGCACTGAGAATGCCCCAGCACGACCACCAGGCGCACACCGAATCGGGCAGCGGCGAATTCCACGCTGCCGATCTGCGAGGGCGCGACGATGTTGCCGGCAACGCGGATGACAAAAAGATCGCCCAGACCCTGATTGAAGACGATCTCCGCGGGCACGCGCGAATCGGAGCAGCCGAGCACGATCGCGAATGGCATCTGGCCGTCGGCCAACTGCGCGCGGCGTGAGAAGCGCAGGAAACTGTCGCGGCTCGGCAACCCGGAAACGAACTCGCGGTTGCCCTTGCGCAGGCGCTCGAGCGCCTCTTGTGCCGGTGTCATCAGCGGCGCGCCAATCTAGATGACCCTGCGTGGCGCGGCGGTCTCTGCGTTGCCGGTATTCGCAGTGCCGGTCGGCTCGATCAGCAGAAGGTGCGTTTCTTCGTCGGCACGCGGGCAGTGTTCGACCCCCTTCGGCACGACGAACAGTTCGCCCGGGCCAAGCGTCACGTCACCACTGCGCATCTGGATCGTGATGCGGCCCTTCAGCACCAGGAAAAAATCGTCCGTGTCTGCGTGCGAGTGCCAAATGAACTCGCCCTTGACCTTCACCACCATCAGATCGTGGCCATTGAACTGGCCGACCGTGCGCGGTTGCCAGTGCTCGGAGAAGGTTGCGAGTTTTTGCGCCAGGTTGATGCCGTCCATGGGTGCCTTCACTTGAGCGGTTGCAACTGGCGCGGATCGTAGAAGAATTTTTCCTCGACGATGCGCTCACCGTCCCAGCGCTGATACGCGACCTCGTCCATGCGGATCCGCGAGCCGTCGTTGCGCTCGAACTCGAAGATCCAACGCACCACGACATGATCGCCGTTGACAAACACGGGGTGCAAACACTTCGACTTCACCCAGCGCGATCGCGCGAGAACCGCACGCTCGTTGGCGACCAGCACATCGCGGCCCACGCGCGGCGGCAGATCGTTTTCCTGCATCGAGGCGTTGGTGGCATAAAACTCTTCGATCGCCTCGACGTGAGCGTTTTCTTCGACCCGGGCGATGAACCGGTCCAATGTGCTCTGGGCTGGCATTGACGCTCCAAATGAACGACTACTGCGGCGGGACGTCCTCGGCGTGCAGTTCACGCGCGCGCTTGGCCGCCAACACCTGTGCGCGCCAGCGCACGAGGCCGATTGCGTAGCCGATGTAGTAACCGGCCAACACGCCGAAGACTGCAAGAGTGAGCGGGCTGCGCGCGAAGTCGACCACACCGTTGCCTGCCGGCACCGCTCCGAACGCATAGATCTCGACGAAACGATAGATGATGCGCGCAACAAAAAGCAGCGACAGCGCGATGCCGAGATGCG